>NZ_JBEZLR010000021.1:0-109015 GCF_040652275.1 Streptomyces sp. NPDC048275 | reverse complement strand
GTCGGCCAGGATGAACCGGCGGCGCGCGGTCGCGAAGTAGCGGTACGCCACGTCGATGGTGATGCCCTGCTCGCGCTCGGCGCGCAGGCCGTCGGCCCGCGCCCTCGCCGACCCGCTTCGGCGGGGGCGCACGTCCGCCGCAGGGAATTCCCCGAAGCGCCGGACTTCTCGATCCAAGGAGCATGCGCGCATGGACCTACCACAGCAGCGGCAGAGCATGGCGGAGCGGTACCGGGACACGGCGGACCAGCGCGAGGACATCCGGCGTCGGCAGGTGGAGGCCGGCACGCGCTTCGCCGGTGACAGCGAGGAGCAGCTGCGCGCCCGCGCGGAGCGGCTGCTGAGCAACGGCGAGGTCGGAGCGGAGACACTGCCCCCGATGCCGCCCGCCGGGAGCCCGGTGCGTCCCGCCGTCGTCTTCGAACGGATCCTCGGCGCCGCGAGTGAGCTGCAGAGCGTCAACTTCCTTGCCCGCGGGGCGCGCGCGGCGCGCACGGTCGCGCGCATCTCCGTCGTCGAGGACGGACGGCGGGCGGGGTTCGGCACCGGGTTCCTCGTGGGGGAGCGCTTGCTGCTCACCAACAACCACGTGCTGCCCGACGTGGCGACGGCGACCGGGTCCTTCGCGGAGTTCGACCTCGAACTCGACGTCGACGGGGTCACCGAACCCGTCGACACCTACGACCTCGACCCGCACGCACTGTTCGTCACCGACGCCGAGCTCGACTACACACTCGTCGCGGTCGCTCCGGGCTCCGACGGGAGGAGGCCAGGCTCGGTGCACGGCCGGCTGAAGCTGATCGCGCAACAGGGGAAGATCGTCATCGGTGAGCCGGTGAACGTCGTCGGTCACCCGGACGGGCGGCCGAAGGAGGTCGCGGTCCGCGACAACGCCCTGCTCAACCAGTTGCCGCAGTTCCTGCACTACCGCACGGACACCGAGCCCGGGAACTCCGGCTCGCCCGTGTTCAACGACCAGTGGGAGGTCGTCGCGCTGCACCACGCAGGGGTGCCCGACCCCGACGGCGAAGGGTGGATCGCCAACGAGGGGATACGGGTCAGCGCGATCCTTCGGCACCTCGCCGCAGCCGAGCTACCGGCGGAGCAGAAGCCGCTGCTCGCCGAGCTGGGCGCACAGGCGGTGCCGAGCGAGGCGGTAGCGAGGGTGCCTGCGCCGACCGGGGCGGTGCGAACGGACGACCGTTCCGGTGGGCCGGCCGCAGGCGTGTTCCCCGCTCAGGCTGCCGCACCTGCCGCGGACGCCGCCGTGGGCGTTCGTGAACGGCGGGGCCTCACCGGGCGGACCGGCGCCGGTCGGCGGGTGGTGTTCCTGCACGGTCGCGGCCAGCAGGGCCGCGATCCCGCCGCGCTGCGCGCCGGGTGGTGCGGGGGGCTGGCCCGCGGGCTGGCGGCGGCGGGCCTTGCTCCGCTGGCCGCCGCCGACGTCTGGTTCCCCTTCTACGGCGACGCGTTGGCCACCGCGTCGGCCACCCGCGAGGGTGTCGTCCCCGCCACGGCGGCGACGACGGCCGAGGCGTACGCGCCCGTCGATCCCGGCGCCCGCGCGGTGTACGCCGCGCTGCTCGACGAGGCCGCCGAGACCACCGGGATGCCCGCGCAGGAGCGGGAGCCCGTGACGGCGGGTGCGCACGCGACGCAGGGCGTGCCCGCGCAGGAGTCGGGCCTGCTCGGCGGGGCGGTCGCCGCACTGCAACGACCGCTGTCGTGGATCGCGGCGCGCAGCGGGCTCGACGACGTGGTGATCGCGACGGTGTTCCGCGACGTCGCGGCCTACCTCGACAACAAGGGAGTACGCGACGCCGTGCTCGACGCGGTGCTGACCGAGGTGCCCGACGACGGCGAGATCGTGCTGGTCACCCACAGCCTCGGTACCGTCGTCGCGCTCGACCTGTTCACCAGGCTGCCCAAGCGGGCCTCGGTGCCCCTGCTGGTGACCGCGGGCAGTCCGCTCGGACTCGACGCCGTGTACCGGCGGCTGCTCGCCGGCGGACCGGTCCGGCCAGGTCAGGTGGGCGCGTGGATCAACGCGTGGGCGGCGGCGGACGCTGTCGCCATAGGCTGCCCGCTCGGCGACACCTGGCCAGGGGTCCGCGACGTGCTCTGCGCCAATCCGAAGGATCGGGCACACGACATCACGCGCTACCTTGCCGACGCCCGAATCGCAGCCGAGATCGGCCGCGCTGCTCGCCCGTAGCCCGGCACCGGCTGCCACCGGCCACCGGCCCCGGTTCTCGCGCGGTCCTCAGCCGTGGCAGCAGCCCTCGGCGGCGGGGCCGGCGACCGTCTCCAGGCGGCAGAAGCAGGACGCCTCGATCGGTACGTCGGCCATCGCGGCCGCGATTTTCAGCTGCTGGGCCACGATGAGGGCCTCTCCCGCCTTTCCTTGGCGCACGAGGCATTCGTGGAAACCGTGCAGGGCCCACACGTTGCCCGGGTGCTGCACGGCGCGGGGCAGCGAGTCGTCCAGGCCCAGGTCGGCCCGGTAGACCGCCTCGGCCTCGGCGACACGGCCCTGCTCCAGCAGCAAGGCACCGTAGGCGTGGCGGGTGGGCTGCATCCATCCCCAGGGCTCGTCGTAGGGCAGATTGTCGTCCAGCTCGATCGACCGTTCCAGGGCGGCGAAGGCGAGGTCGAGATTGCCTTTGCGGTATTCCAGTTCGCCGTCGAGCATCGCGGCCGCGATCCGGAGGATGTCCACGCACGTGTTGTTGAACAGCATGCGCGACTCCGGGACCCTGTCGGCCGCCTCGCGGAACAGCTCGCGTTCGGCCTCCGCCTCGCCGGTCCGGCCGGTCGCGGAGAGCGCGACGCCTCGGGCGTAGTGCAGCATCGCCGTGGTCGTGCAGTACAGCTTCCGGTCGGCCGGCATCGGCAGCGTCAGGATGTCGGCCCAGCGTCCGAAGCGGATCAGCACATGGACCCGCATGGCCAGGAAGCCCTCGAGCCAGTCGGCCATGGGCGGGCTCTCCACCCGCAGCAGGTCCTCCGGAATGGACGCTTCGAGCTGTGCGGCGGCCTCCAGGGCGGTCCGGGACTGCCCGAGGAACATCGCGCCGTAGATCTTGAAGTGAAAGTTGTGCGAGCGGTAGAGGGTGTAGAAGTTCATCGCGCCCGCGCGCCGACGGAACTTCTCGTCGGCGACGATCGCGTTGTTGTTGTCCGACACCACCCGCCGGTAGTCGCCGCACAGCACGTCCAGGTGCGAGGGCATGTGGTGCAGGTGCCCGGCGTCGGGGACGGCCCCGCGCAGTCGGTCGGCGATGGGCAGCGCCGTCTCGGGAGTCGGCGACATCTCCATGAGGTGGATGTACAGGTGCAGCGCTCCCGGATGGGCGGCGCCGGCCTCGGTGCCGACGGCACGATCGAGGACGGCCTTGGCTTCCAGCGTGCGGGCACCGGCGGTCGGCCGACCCGTCGGCAGGTCCCACAGCTGCCATGGCGTCAGGTTCATCAGCGCGTCGGCGTACAGGGTGGCGACGTCGAGATCGTCGGGGGCGAGGTCGTGGACCGCGCGCATGCGCTCGGCGTAGGGCTCGTTCCACACCGAGCAGTCCTCCACCGCTCGCGACTGGGGGTAACGGGCCCGCAGCGCGTCGATCAGAGCCTGTTCGACCGGGGTGGCGCCGGCGGCCTTGGCGTGCGCCCGCTCGACGGCGGCATGGGTGCGGTCCACGGTCCGCTCCAGGTCCTGGCGGTCGAAGAACTCCCACGGCTTGTTGTAGTTCGGGCCGAGCGCGTAGGCGATGCCCCAGTCCGCCATCGCGCACTGCGGGTCGGCCGCGGCCGCGGCTTCGAAGCACCTGACCGCTTCCTCGTGGTGGAACGCGAACGTCCAGATCAGCCCGCGGTCGAACCACATCTGGGCTTCGGCCGACGATGTCGTGACCGGGCGGCTGTACGTACCGAGATCGTAGTAGTCCATGCCGTACCTCTCCTGAGCGGGCAGTCGTCCCGGACGCCACCGCGGGTCGGCTCTGCGCACCCGGCGGTCGAGCGTGCAGCAGTCGGCACGCCGACCTCGATCATGGCGGACATCCCGAGGGAACAGCCGATACCCACGGTAGTTCTCGCCGACCGGGGCGGACGGCCCGTAGGGCGCTGTTTCAGCCGCCGTACGGGCTGCCCGGGATGCCATCGCCTGCCGCGCCCCCGGAGATATGCCGCCGGCCCGGCGCGAACGCCGGGCCGGCGGCAACGCACAGCGAGACGTCCGGCTCATCCGCTGAGTAGTCTCCAAGACATGCGGATCTCTGTTTCCTCGGACATGGACGAACCCGTGGCCCGCTTTCTTGTGACGGAACTGCGCAGCCGCGGCCACGAGGTGCTGACGCACGGGGCGCTGCGCCCCGGAGAGGACGCACGGTGGGCCATCTGCTCGGAGGCGGCGGCCCGCGAGGTCGCCGCCGGGACGTCGGACGAGGCTGTCGTGTGCTGCTGGACCGGCACGGGCGCGTCGATCGCCGCGAACAAGGTGCCCGGGGTACGAGCGGCCCTGTGCACGGACGCGCATACGGCGGACGGCGCCCGCCGCTGGAACAACGCCAATGTGCTGGCGCTGAGCCTTCGGCTGACGTCCGAGCCGCTGCTCAGGGAGATCCTCGATGCCTGGTTCGCCGCCGAGGCCAGCGACGAAGCCGATGACCGCGAGAACGTCGCCCACATAGGACGGCTCGACCGCGACAGAAACGATCCGTAGCCGAGTTCCGCAGGTACGCGGGTTGCCGGGCCGCACCGTCCACGAGACGTGCACCGTCCACGAGACGTGAACCGTTCTCGTAGCCGTGCCAGGACCGGATGTCGGACGCCCCGACCGGGGTCCTCTTCAGCAGGGATGTGCCGGCGTGGTCTCCAGGACCTCGTCGGCCATGCGGCCGGCGGATTCCTCGGTCTGTTCCGCGATGCGCCGGAAGGTCTCCTCCGCCGAGCGGGCCGGCCAGTCGGGCGGCAGGTGCCGGACCGGGAGACGCGGGTCCGTGCGGATGGTGCCCAGCCACTCGGCGACCAGGCGCAGCCGGGTCCCGAGCGGGTCACCGGAAGCGTTGCCGACGTGAGCGGTCCAGCGTGCGTCGAAGGCGCTGTAGCGTGCGGCGATGGTCTCCAGGCTCCAGGTGTCGCGGATCATCAGGTCGATGTCGGTGGCCGGGTCGGCGTGGGCGTGGAAGAGCTTGACGTGGGCGGTGAGGCCGAGTTCGGCGATGATCTCGGAGATGTCGACATCGCCGGGAGCGATCCACAGGCCGCTGTACAACGGGCCGAAGCCGGACCACGTGAGCCGGGAGCGCAGGTCGTGGCGCTGACGCTGCCAGGACTCGGGCAGGGAGAAGCCGAGCAGGGTCCAGGTTCCGTCCCAGTCGTCGTTGACGGCGCTGGTCCGCCAGAGACGTTTCTGCCCGTCGTGGAGGATCTGCGTCGCGTGCGTGGTCAGGCCGAAGTACATTTTGCGGCCCTGCCGTTGGCGTCGCAGCAGACCCCGGTTGACCATCCGGGTGAGGGTGGAGCGGACGGCCTGCTCTCCGACCCCGACGCGTCCGAGGACGTCGATGATGCTGCCCGAGTACACACACAGGGGACCCTCGTCGAGAACATGGCCGCCGAAGAAGGCGAGCATCAGCGACTGGGGGCGCAGTTGAGGGCCGGCCTCAGCGTCCGCGGAGGTGCGGGGGTGTCTGTCGTCCACGCCGGAAAGGGTACGGCCGCCCGCCGCGGACACGGCGGGCGGCGCGGGCTCAGGGCCGGCGGCCGTCGGCGGGATGGGCCAGGTCATAGGGGCGCGGGTACGGTGTCGGGCGGTAGGACACGTAGCGTGCGGGTACGGAGGAATCGGCCTCTGCGGAACGGGAGTTGAGGGATTCAGGGTCGGTGCCCCGCCAACGGCCCGTCGTGACGCGGTCCTCCAGGGTGTGCAGGGCGGCGGCCAACTCGGCGCTGCTGAAGGTGCAGTGCCCCGGATTCTCGACGTAGGCCTGGCGCAGCAGGGGCGCGGAGCCCGCGGCTGTGACCGCTCGGCGGTGGGCGTTCTCGGCCTGCACCGGGATCAGACCGTCGCCGGTGGTGTGGATGTCCAGTTGCGGCTTGGTCAGTCGGCCGGTGAAGGAGCTCGTACGGCCCATCCGCTGGACGGCGCCCGCGTCGGCGTTGATCCGCGGGGCCCGGTTCAGGGTGCCGAGGTCGCCTTTCAGGGACAGGCCGGCCTTGGCGTACAACTCCTCGACCTCTTTGTAGAGCGGTGAGCGGCCGAGCATCGTGGAGTAGTCGACTCCGGTGTTCCAGGACATGTTGCCGCCGACCCTGCTCTCGGCCTCCTGTCGCCAGGAGAACGCGGGCATCATCACCAGGCCCATGACGGCCTGGAACTGGTTGGCCTGCTGGGTGTCCCAGTCGGTCGCGCCGGGGCGGGGCTGGGAGGGGTTGTTCCAGCCGGGGATGTTGTGCAGGGCGGCGGCCAGGGCGATGCGGGCCCGGCCAGAGGCGGTCTGCTGTGCCTCGGTGACGACTCCGGCCATGGCGCCCGCCGCGTCGGCGGCGGCGCTCTGGCTGACCAGCCCGGTCAGGGGGATGTCCGAGCCGGGGGCGAGCAGGGCTTTGAGGGCGAAGACCGGGTCCAGCGTGCTGTTCCAGTTGGCGACACCTCCCTGGAGCAGACCGCACGTGGCCAGCGACCCGTCGATGCGGCCCGCATGGCGCTCGGCAATGGCGGTGGTGACGAGACCGCCGTAGGAGGTGCCCCAGGCGATGGTGCGGCGGGCCGGGCCGAAGCGGCCGGTGAAGACGTCGAGGGTGGCCAACTGGTCGGGCACCGCGTCGGTCACCGCCCAGCCGTTGCTCGCGTACGAGGAGCCGATGAGCGCGTACCCCTGACCGAGCAGGAGCGTCTTCGTGGCGTCGTCGGGCGCGTTTCGGGCGGAGTTGGGGGCGCCGGCTGGGGTGTAGCCGTGGCTGTAGAGCAGAACCGTGCCGTTCCAGGACTCCGGTACGTCCATCAAGTACGCGGCACCGGACGGTAGTTGCCCCTCGACGTGAGCGGCGGCCTCGGCGGCCTCGGCGGCCTCGGCGGCCTCGGCGGTCTGGGCAGTCGGGGCGAGGGGGGCGGCGAGCAGTAACGCCGCCAGGGCGATGAACGTACGTCTGGGGATGCGGGTGTTCACGCAGCGAGCTCCTTCTTCCTCGGTGGGGGAGAGACGAGGAGGCCGCACGGCCGATGGTGGCGCCGGCTGCCCGGAAAGCAGGTCTCACTCGGTTCGGAGCGATGACACCGCGAAGGTAGGTGTGTAGATTGCTGCCGTCAAGAAGGTGCACAACGTTCTCGGTAAAGGGTCGCCGCGATCGGCGAGCCGCTCGGAGCGGCGACCTCACAGGTGCACGACCCCGGTTCGTTCTCCCGCCCGGAAAATCCGCGCAACCGCTTGTGACGGCTTCCCGACGACCTTGTGACCTCGCCCAACTCCCTCTCTCCCCCTTCCCGTTCTCGTTCTCGTCAGGAGGGCCCATGCGACGGCGCATACTCGGGCTTGCGATAACAGTGGTGACGGTCGCCGGTGCGGCCGGATGCGGGTCCTCGTCCGCTGGGGCAGGTGGTTCAGCGTCGTCGGGCGGGAGCAGTACGACGCAAGTCAAGGTCGGCATCATCCCGATCGTCGATGTCGCACCGCTCTATCTGGGCCAGAAGCAGGGCTTCTTCAGCGACCGCGGCATCGAGTTGACGATGGAGAGTGCCCAGGGCGGCGCCGCGATCATTCCCGGTGTGGTGAGCGGTCAGTTCCAGTTCGGGTTCAGCAACACCACATCGCTGATGATCGCCCAGACCAAGGGGGTGCCGGTCAAGTCGGTCGTGAATGGTGCCGCCACCACGGGAGACACCACGACCGACGTCACCGGAGTGGCGGTCAAGAAGGACAGCTCGATCAAGTCGGCCAAGGACCTCGCGGGTCGCACGGTGGCGGTGAACACCCTGCAGAACATCGGAGACACGACCGTGCGCGAGTCGGTCCGTCAGGCCGGTGGCGACCCCTCGAAGGTCAAGTTCGTGGAGATTCCGTTCGACCAGATGCCGGCCGCGCTGGACGGCGGCCGGGTGGACGCGGCCTGGATGGGCGAGCCGGCGCAGACGATCGCCAAGGCCCAGGGCGCCCGGGTCGTGGCGGCACCGTTCGCCGAAACCGACCCGAAGCTCACCGTGGCGACGTACTTCACCTCGACCAGGCTGACGAAGGAGAACCCCGACCTGGTGAAGAAGTTCACCGAGGCGATGAACGAATCGCTGCAGTACGCCTCCGGCCACCCGGAAGAAGCGCGCCAGATCCTCACCACCTACACCAAGATCGACGGTGCGGTGCTGAAGAACCTGACGCTGCCGAGTTGGCCGACGCAGATCGACATGGGCTCCCTGGAGAAGCTGGCCACGCTCGGTGAGGCGGACGGCCTCTTCGGCGACGGGAAGCCCGACCTGGACGCTCTGTTCTCATGACACCGTCCGGCATTCTTTTCGCTCGGTTGTCGGACCTGCGCGTGCCGTCGTAGTCGAGGCACCGGATGATCTCAAGCACGCGTCATCTCGGCTGCCTTCTCCACCAGCAGGTCCTGTTCAAGTCACCCGGTCGAAGAGGGTCAGCAGGGCATCGGGCGAGTCCGGGCCGGTCAGGATCTGTTCCGTCCAGATGCACTTGCCCGTCGAGGTGTAGCGCGCACCCCAGTGCTGCGACAGTGCGGCGACCAGTTGCAGGCCCCGGCCGCCTTCGTCCGTCTCGGACGCCCGGCGGATCCGGGGTGTGGTGAGGCTGCCGTCGGAGACCTCGCAGATCAGGGTGCGACTGCGCAGCAGACGAAGTGAAACCGGCCCCTTGGCATGGCGTACGACGTTGCCCACCAACTCGCTGACCAGCAGTTCCGTCGTCATGGCCAGGTCATCGAGGCCCCACTCGGACAGCTGCTCCCGGACCAGCTTGCGTGCCTCGCCCGCCGCTTGTGGCTCGGTGGCCAGCGGCCAGGCGGCGACCGACTCGGCAGGAAGCCGGTGCACACGCACGACCAGCAGGGCCGCGTCGTCGGCGGACTGCTGCTGCGCCGGGAGCAGGCCGGAGGTGAGCCTGTCGCAAAGAAGGTCGAGATCGACTCCGCGGTCCCCGGCGAGCAGTTGGGCGAGACGGGCCATGCCCGCGTCGATGTCGCGGCTGGCGGACTCGATCAGCCCGTCGGTGTAGAGGACGAGGAGGGAGTTCTCCGGCAGCGTGAGTTCGACGGATTCGAAGGGCGGGTCCGCGGCGCCCAACGGGGGATTCGAGGCCACTTCGGGAAACTCGACCGTACCGTCGGGGTGGAGGATGGCAGGCGGCGGATGCCCGGCGCAGCCGAGGGCGCAGACGCCCGTGGTGGGGTCGTACACCCCGTAGAGGCAGGTGGCGTACGAGTCGTCGCCGAGCTCGGCGACGACGTCGTTGAGGTGAACGAGGATCTCGTCGGGAGGCAGCTCCAGGTCGGCGAGGGTGTGCACAGCGGTACGCAGCCGCCCCATGGTGGCCGCCTCCGACAAGCCGTGGCCCATGACGTCGCCGATGACGAGGGCGACCCGGTCACCGGAGAGCGGGATGATGTCGTACCAGTCGCCGCCCACATCCATGCCCTGCTGGGCGGGCAGGTAGCGGGCGGCGGACGTGCACGCCGGCAGGGGTGGCAGCGTCCGGGGGAGCAGGCCGCGCTGCAATTGCTGGGCGCGGTTGTGCTCGGCGTCGAAGAGCCGGGCCCGTTCCAGCGCGTGGGCGACGAGACCGCTGATCGCGACCAGAAGTGTGCGCTCCTCGCTGGAGAACGGGCGCGGTTGGTCGAGGGAGATCACGCATACCCCGACCGGGTGGTCGGATGCGATCAGGGGCAGGAACGCCCATGCCTTTTTGCCGCCCGCCGTGGGATGGCCGCTCAGCTGCGGGTAGTGCGACGCGAACTCCTGCGGAGAGGAGAAGAACTGCGGGATACGGCTGAGCATGGCGTCCATGATCGCGCTGCCTGCCGAGACGGGCTGGTTGTTGAAGAGATCGGTGAACTCTTGCGCGTAGCCGACGCTGCCGACGACACGCGTTCGCCCGTCCTCGACGACCTGCACCATCAGCCCCGCCGCGCCGAACGGTGGCAGTACGTGCCGGGCGACCGCGTCCACCACGCCCTGCGCGCCGATCGCCTTGGCGAGCGCCGCTGTCAGTTCCCCTATGCGGGCGGCCCGGTCGGCCTGCGCGCGGGCGGCCGTATCGCGCTCGACGTCCCGCATCAGCTTTTCGTGGATATCGGTGAAGAAGAAGGCCAGGCCGTCAGGGAGCGGGACCAGTCGCAGGTGGCACCAGCGCCGGGTCCCCGGTGCCAGGAAGTCCAGGCCGGTGGGCTTCGGCCGTGCGGCGGTCTCCTCGCAGAGCGCCCGCAGACCGGGGACCTGTAGGACGGTGACGTCCCACAGCAGGCGGCCGACCAGTTCCTGGCCCAAGCCCAGTACTCGCTCCCCCTCCTCGTTGAGGAAGGTGATGTGCCACTGGTGGTTGAGGGTGAGAAAGCCGTCGCTCATATGACGCAGCGCGTGGCTGATCGTGTCGCGAGCGCTGCGGGACCCGGTGGAGTCCCATACGGTGCCGACCACGCCGACGGGCTGATCGGCGTGCGCCAGTTTCACCTGGCCGCGTACCTGGACCCAGCCGATCGTGCCGTCCGGGCGCCGCACCCGGTACTCGGTGCCGTACGGGCGCCGGTCGCGCAACGCCTTGTCGACCTCGGCGGTCACCAACGGCCTGTGTCGTCGGGATGGATGATGTTCAACCATGTTTCCGCCCGCCCGTCGAACTTCTCCGGATCGAGCCCGAGCACGCTCATCGCCGCCTCGTCCAGGTCCACCTCGTCGGTGGCCATGGTCCACTCCCAGGATCCGACGCGTACGGCCTCCAGCGCCTGTTGCAGAAGCGGTCCGGGCCGCAGTTCCCGAGGTGGTGGCTCCTTGGGCAGGAGGGGGCGGCCCAGTCGTACGGCGATCCAGGCGGCGACGGCGTCCAGGAAGGCCCACTGGTCGGGTTCGGGGGCGCGGCGAGCGTCGGTCAGGACGGTGAGTGCGCCCAGTGGACCGTCAGGGCCGGGCAGCGGGACGGTGGCGACGCTGTCGGCCGAGTCCGGGCCCGTGGTCGTCCCGGGGGCCGGTTCCGCCTGCGGGGCCGCGGCCAGCCAGACGCTCGTTTCCTCGCGTACGGCGCGGACCGGTGGCAGGCTTCCGTAATCCGGGACGCGCTCCCAGCGCTCGGTTATCGTCGGGGGCAGCCCGCTGCTTGCGAGGAGGTGCAGCCCGCGCAAGCCCTCGGGCCCGCCCACGTGAACCATGCCGCCGACCCCGCCGAGCTCGGCCACAGCGTGTTCCAGAGCGAGACGGAGCGCCTCGGTCACCGCCACGTCGTCGTCGATCGCACGGAGAAGGGCCATCCGCGGATTCATAAGATGAATATACCGAGAGCGGAAAATCCTGGTGATGTGACGGTGGGTATGTATGTAGTCCAGTCGCCGCTGGGCTATGATCGATCTTGTTGAGCGGCCCGCCGGAACTCCGGTGGTCAGCCTGGCGTTGGTGGTCCAAGGAAAGACGTCCCGCTTCCTGCGGGGAGATGCAGGTGCAAGGCCTGCCCGGCGCTCCATACAGCCCCGCCTCCGGTACTCCGGAGGCGGGGCTTGCTTGTTACTGATGTCGTGGTGCCGCTCGCGTCTGAGCGGACCGCGGCGCACCGGCGGCCTGGCCCTCGGCTCACGCCGGACCCAGTGCCGACCGGGTGCTGCCCTGGGCTTCAGGCCGGCCGTACGGCACTGTGGATCGCCGACGATCCAGCGTAGAAGATCGACTCCTCGCGTATGGACGCCCCCGGGCTCGGCGCGTGGATCATCATGCTGTTGCCGGTGTAAAGGCCGACGTGGCCGACATCGCCGGAGAAGAAGATCAGGTCGCCGGGCTGCATGTCGGCGAGGGCGACCGCTGTGCCGGCGCTCGCCTGATCGTGCACGGTACGGGGGAGTGCGACCCCGGCGGCCTTCCAGGCGGACTGGGTGAGACCGGAGCAGTCGTACGAGTCCGGTCCGGTCGCGCCCCAGACGCACGGTCTGCCGATCTGTCCACGGGCAAAGGCGACTGCCTCCGCGCCCTTCCTGCCGTACCCCGACTCCGAGCCGCTGCCGGTGCTGATGAAAGCTGCGGCGCCGGTTGAATGGGCTGCGGCAGAGGTTGTCAAGGCTGCGTCGAAGCTTGTATAGGCGGCGTCGACGCTTGCATAGGCCGTGTCGACGGTTGTATTGGCCGTGTCGACGGCCATGTCGGCGCCGAGGCCGGCCGGTTGCTGCCACAGCCACTCCTCGCCGGCTTGGCGGGGAGCCTGTTCCTCGGAGGTGCGCCAGGTGTCCTCGGCCCGGGGCTCGATCGCCGGGAGTTGCGCACTCTGCTGTGCGGCGTGCTTGGACAGCAGTCCACGGGCTGTTGCGAGCTTTTGCTGGATCTGTTCTTTGGAGGTCCTCAACGAGGTGTGCGGAGGCTCGATGGCCAACGCGGGCAGGGCCTTTGTGGCCTCCCCCTGATGTGCCTCCTGCGCGACCGGCAGCGCGGCCATGGGCCCGGCGGTCAGCTCCGCCACGGGACCGGTGGGCACCCCGGCGGCGGGCCCGGCGGTCAACTCCGGGACGCGCGAGCCGGTCACTTCCCGTCCACGGCCGGTGCGTTCGTCCTGCGGACGCCCCGCAGGGCCCGTGGGCCGCGCGTTGGCCGCGCGGTTCGGCATTCTGTCGGCCGGCAGCCGGGCCGGCACGGTCGGGCCCAGCCGCGCGCGCCCCACGTCGAACCACCGCTTGGCCACGTTGTTGTCGAGGGCGGGATCGGTGCGCGGGCGCCCGTTGCCGGGTGCAGGATTGCCGCGTTGGCGTGATCCGGTGGTCGTGGCGCGGGTCGCGTTGTAGGTCCCGGTGGCGGTCTCGGCCTGGTTGTAAAGGCTGTTGATCCGCTGCTGGACCTCTTCGCGGCTCGGCTCGTCGTTCCCTGCCGAGGGCGTGGCGCCGGCAGTCCGGGAAGCCTGGGCCTCAGAGGTGAGGGCCGCGGCCGAGAGGGCGGAGTCGCGCATGCCAGGGAGGCTCATGCCTCCAGGACGCGGGGTGCGTTCCGGCGCCATGGGGGGACGTACTCCTTCCGTGCTCCGCCTACCGAGTTGGCTGTCTGGTTCGGGCGAACAGTGTGGAAGGTATGCCCTACAGCCCGTGCCCTGATGGGCAGTTGGGCCGATTCACCCCAAGATCGGTTGGGTCTCCGGCTGTTTTGGGGTGCAGCGGACTCGGCGGAGGTCGCACAACCCGGCGAGGTTCGCCGGAGGGAGTCGTGCGGCCTGCCTGCCAATCTAGCCAACTTGTGTGCCTCACGTGAAGGTTGAAGTGTGAAATGTCCCATATGCATTTCGGACCTGCTGAATTGGGCATGAGGAGAAGGTCTCCGTGCCCCGGCCGGCGACTCCTCGACCCCGCTCTCAAGGCCGCACCGGCGAGTGGGGCAGGTCACCTCGGGATCTGCTGCTCGAACCAGACGACCTTGCCGGTGCTCAGTCTCGTAGCTCCCCAGCGCCACGCGAGTTGATCGACCAGGAACAGGCCGCGGCCGCCCTCGTCGCCCGGCTCGGCGTGCCGCATCCGGGGCACCTGGGGCGAGTCGTCGGTCACCTCGCAGCGGAGCACGTCCGAGCGGAGCAGCCGCAGGGTGATGGGCCGGGAGGCGTAGCGCACGGCGTTCGTCACGATCTCGCCGACCATGAGTTCCGTCGAGTCGAGCAAGGATTCCAGGCCCCAGCGGCGCAGTGTCCTGCGGGTCAACCGGCGTGCCTGTCCCGCGGTCAGCGGGTGGGGGGCCAGGAACCAGTACCCCACGCTGTCCGCGGGGAAGCCCTCGAATCGCACGATGAGCAGCGCGATGTCGTCGTCCCGGACACCCGGGCCCAAGGTGTCCAGCACTTGGTCGCACAGCGGTTCCAGTGAGGAGGTGGCGAGCCTGTGGGCTGCGCCTTGGAGGTGGGTGCGCAGAGCCGCGACGCCTGTACCCACGTCTGTTTCATGGGACTCGACGAGGCCGTCGGTGTACAGCAGGAGGGTCGCTCCGGTGGGCGCGGGCATCTCCACCGATTCGAAGACGACGCCGCCGACGCCGATGGGAGCGCCCGGCGGGACGTGCAGTACCTCCGCGCGGCCGTCCGGGTGCAGGAGTATCGCGGGCGGGTGGCCGGCGTTCGCCAAGAGCAGTCGCCGCGATATCGGGTCGTAGATCGCGTAGAGGCAGGTCGCCATGTGGTCGCCGCCAAGACGCTGGGCCTGCTCGTCGAGGTGGTGCAGGACCTCGTCCGGAGGCAGGTCGAGCCCGGCGAGGGTCTGCACGATGGTGCGCAGCTGGCCCATGATCGCGGCGGAGGCCATGGAATGGCCCATGACATCGCCGACGATCAGGGCGATGCGGTTGCCGGGCAGAGGGATCGCGTCGTACCAGTCGCCGCCGACCCGCGCGGTCTTCGAGGCCGGCAGGTAACGACTGGCCAGTCGGACGCCGGTGGGCTCGGGCAGCGACGACGGGAGCATGGTGCGCTGCAGCGTGTCCGCCACGGCGGCCTCGTGTCCGTACATCACCGCCTTTTGGACGCCGAGAGCGGTGTGCGTCGCGAGCTGGGAGGCGACGAGCAGGTCGTCACCGGTGAAGGCGGCGCGCTCCGGCCGGCGCAGGAGAACGACGATGCCCATGGCGTGGTGGCGGCCGTGCAGCGGGGCGATGATCAGCCTGCGGCCCGGCGGGAGCGTCCCGGGCGCACTCGCCACGGGCCCGAGCAGCTCGGCCACCGCGGGCGCGATCCCCGGTACGTCGCCGAACGCCGGCCCTTCGGTCAGCAGCAGCTGTGCGAGTCGTCCGGTGACCGTCGGGCACACGCACTCGGCCACACCCGAGGGCGGGGGGAGGATCTTCGGCGCAGGCCTCCAGGAATGCTCGGCGTCCGGAGTCGCGGGCGCCCGGTCGATGCTGTGCAGCTGGAGGACGACGGGTGCGGCCGACTTCTCGTCCCCTACCGGCAACGGGTCCCGCAGATGGATGAATATCGCGTCCGCGAAAGCGGGGACGGCCGCCCGGCGCAGTTCCCGGAGAGTCTCGTCCAGATCCATACCGCGGGCGATCCGCCGAGTTGCCACGTCGAGATACCGAAGCCGGTCGGTCTGCGAGCCGGTGCTGACCGGCACCGTGCCCTGCGAAGGGTGTGGTGCCGGAGCTTCGGTGCCCGGCACGCGTCGCCCGGTGTCGGAAGGGGAGGGGGAGGTGGGCGCCATTTTTGGCTGCGTGGTCCGGTATCCGGCACGAGGGCCGGGCGGTGGAGGCGGCTGGGGTGTCTGAGGCGTCCGGGCGTCCCACGAGCCCATGGGTGCGGCGGGTGCGACAGACCTCGGCCCACTCACCGAGCCGTCCGATCGCCGGGCGGCCTCGGCGGGGTCTCCATGGGGGGCGTCGTGCTTCGTCACGCCTTTTGTCCCGTCGAGTGGGTGCCGCGGCCCGTGGTGGTCGATCGTGCGTTCTCAGTCGCGCCTCCTGCAGCAGAGGAAGACCTGTTCCTCGGGCGGGACGTCGGTGGCCGCCGGGGCGAAAGTGTAGGAGGACTCCTTGACGATCTCGAAGCCTCCGGACTCGATGACCTTGCGCAGGTCCTCCTTCAGGTAACCCGACACCCGGATCGTGTTGCCGAGGAACGGGATCGAGAAGTCGTCCACATCGGCTTCGACCATCGAGAGGATGAACAGGCCTCCGGGGGCCAGCAGGTGGCGGACCGTCAGCAATGCGAGGGGGATCTCCGCGCGCGGCAGCATCAGTAGGGAGAAGAAGGCGGCGACGGCGTCGAAGCGGCCCAGGTCGCGAGGGCCACCCGGTCGCAGGTCCGCGAGATCCAGCTGGTGGAACGTCGCACCGGGGACGTACTCCTGGGCGAGTTCCACCATCCCGCCGGACAGGTCGATGCCCACGACCTCGAAACCGGCGTCCGTCAGCTGGCGTGCGGTCGGCACTCCGGTGCCGCAGCCGAGATCCAGCACGCGGGCGCCTGCCTGCAGGGAGCCGATCAGCCATTCGCCGGCGGACACCTGGCCCTCCTTGTGCGGGAAGGCCTCGTCGTAGTGATCGCCGATGGCGTCGAAGGCTTCGGCCTGACCTGTGCGGTCGAGTCGTATGCTCGCGTAATGATCCAGCCCAGTATTCCCATTGGTCATGAAAGTAACCTTTCAGTGGGCATATTGGAGTATTTCACACTCGGATGAATGATTGCGGAGGTCGGACTTCGTCGGATCAGGCACGAATGGTAGCCAGCCGCGCACAGTGCGTAGCCACAGGCCTTTCCCTTTCCTGATCCGCTTGTTCATCCGCAGCAGTGGTCCGAAGTCGCAGGGGCCTGAGCGGTGGGCGTAGTGCGCGGCGTATGGCACGAGACAGGTGCGGGGACGTCGAGGGCCGGGTTGCGGTCGAAGAATCCGTCGGGTTCCAGCCGCAGCCGGGCCCGGGCCACCGGCATGACCGGCCATTCCTCGGGGCGCGGAAAGTGGTGGGAGCCGACCGTGGCCCACAGCACCAGGTCCGTGCCGTCCAGGGACCGGTCCTCCTGCTGCCACTTGTGCACTCCGTCCGCGCCCGGCTCGGCCTGGTTGGGGTACTCGCCGGCGACGAACCGCCGGTCCGGGTCGTAGGCCGTCGCCCACAACTGCCGCCCCACGAACGGGGCGCGGCGGGCGCACACGCTGTCCTCCCGCACCGGCAGCACCGCGGTGTTCTCCAAGTGCACGCGGTACGCGGTCGGTTCACCCATCCGGTTGACGGCCTCGGCGCTCTCCACCCGCCAGTGCAGGGCACGGGAGGGATCGGTGCGCCGACCGCCCTCCGCCTCGCTGAGGATCGGACGCAGCACGGTTCGGGCGGCGTTGCCGTACGGGTCGAGGTCCGGGTCGGTCTCGTGCTCGGCGGTCACCTCGACCAGGCGGTTGCGGGGGCCGTCCACCGCCATGTCTAGGCGGACGGCGAAGAAGTGCTGGTGGTTGGTGACCGCGACATTCGGGGCGACCCGCCGTGCGTACGGGGTCTCCTCGCCCTCCGCCACACCCGTGGCGGACAGGATGCCGGTCATCTTGATCTCCAGCATCACCGAACCGTCCTGGTACAGCGACCAGTAGAAGCCGTAGTCGTAGTTGGCGACGGTGGCGAACGCCGAGATGATCAGTCGGCGGGAGCGGCGCACCTCCGTGCGGCCGGTACGGCCGTCGTGGTGCTTCCACAGGATGCCGTCGTCCTCCTCGTGCACGCATACGGCGTTGGGGATGAGGCGGGGCACGCCGTCGCCGCCGAGCACCGCAGCGTCGAAGTACTGGATGACGCCCAGGCAATCGCAGCCGAGGGCCAGCGAGTTGGTGAGCGGGCCCGCCCCGTACTCGCCCCAGTCGAAGAAGTTCTTGCGGTACTGCGTGGAGGCGGTGTCGAAGTAGGGGACGTACATCTCGTTGACGGCCGCACGCCGGAGCACCTGGCGTGGGCCCTTCCCGGCCGCGTCGAAGGTCAGGTCGTGCAGCACCAGGCCCTCGCGGTGGCTGAAGCCGACCCGCACCGACCAGCCCTGCCAGTCGATCCGCTGACCGGTGACGGTGAAGCTGGGACCGTCCGCCTGGACGACCTCCAGCGGCTTCAGACCCGGCCGCTCAGGCACCACCCCGGCGGCGAACACCCCGGACTCCTCCGACAGCGGGACCACGCCGTGGTCCTCGATGTGCAGGATCTCCATGGCCTCCATGTCGATGATCGGCACCACGCCCTGCACCGGGCGCGCGTAGCCGTTGTCGCCCTCGGACGTGCGGTGCCAGACGCTGCCCCAGGTCAGTCGGCGGCCCGCGTACGCGGGCGGTTCGAAGCCACCGATCGACTCCGGGTCCACCATCACCAGCGACACGTCGTGGATGCCGCGCAGCGCCAGCGCCTTCCGGAAGCGCGGGTCCGCCCGGCATGCGGCCGCGGCCTGGCGGGCCTCCTCGGAGGAACAGCCCGGGCTGCGCACATCCAGCTCCCGCCAGGCGGTGCTCCGCGGCTTGTCGCCGAGTTCGAGATCGACCTCGTAGGCGATGCGGGCCGAGGGGCAGATCACGACCGCGCGGGCGCGCCGGGCCTCGCCGGGGGCCGCACGGCGCGCGTGGTCCTCGTCCAGGGCCACGCCCCAGAAGCGCGCGTCCTCGGCGACCCGGGTGTCGGACCTCAACACCTTGACGGCCAGTGCCAGTTCGGTGGCGGTGAGCGGGTCCAGCGGGTGCGGTGCGGCGACCGGTACGGGTTCGGGGGCGAGGGTGCTCATACGGGGTTCCCTTCCGTGGCGGGGCTCGTTGCGGGGGCGGCAGGGCCGTACAGCACGGTGCCGCCGTCGGCGCGCGGGTCGGAGGCGCCGTCCAGTCGGCCGTCGGCGGAAAGCCGTACGACCTGGGTGTGGCCGGCCAGATCGGTGCGGCCCGGCGCGACGACGACCGGTACTCCCGGCGGGCGCGCGTCGGACAGGGCACCGGGCTCGGCCAGCAGGGTCTGCGTCCCGTGCCCGATGTCGCGGGCGCCGATCACCCAGCGCGGGCGGTCCAGGACGGCGGCCGGGTCGGTGGTGGGATCCATCAGGCCGGGCACCGTCTGGGCGAGGATCTGCGGCTGGGCCCGGCCGCCCTGGCAGCCTGCCGCCAACAGCAGGTCGGCGGACCGTCCGAGCACGGGGCACAGGGTGTGCGGGGGCCGCACTCCCGGGCCGATGACTGCCGGGTGGCCGGGCAGCAGGCTGAACGCCGAGCCGCGGTTGTGCAGCACGACGCCGGTGTCCGGTTCGCAGATGCCGGAGCCGAAGGTCTGATAGACGCTCTGGATGAGGGAGACCGCGAGGCCCGAGGAGTCCACGGCGGTGACCGCCACCGTGTCCCCGGCGGGCCGGATCGGCGGATGCGGAGGCTGCGCGCCCGCGAGCGATATCGGCCGCAGCAGTCCGTCCAGGTCCAGCTCCCCGCCGCGCGGGTCGCCCAGCAGCCGGTCACGGGCGGCTGAAGCGTCCTGGCAGCGGGCCGCCAGGGCGCCGGTCCGCTCCGGCTCGGGGAGTTCGGCGGCCTCGGCCGCGGTCGCCAGTACGGCGAGCAGGGTCGCGCCCTGGCTCGGCGGTGGCGCGGTCCACCAGCGGATGCCGGCCATGTCTAGCACCAACGCCTCGACGCTTTCCGCCCGGTGGGCCGCGAGGTCGGCGGCCGTCAGCGGGCTGCCGGCCCGGCGCAGTCCGTTCGCCAGCGCGTCGGCGACCGAACCCCGGTAGAACGACGACGGATCGTCGGCCAGGTCCCGCAGTACGGCGGCAAGACGCGGCTGGGGGAGTGGGGCACCCTCGCCGAGCGGCGCCCCGTCGCGACCGGTCAGCAGCGCGGTCAGGCCGGGGTCCGCGGAGATCCGCGCGGCCTGCTCGCGTATGGCGCGTGCCAGGCCCGCCGAGACGGTGGCGCCCTCCTCCGCGAGCGTGGCGGCGTCCCGCAGCGCGGCCGCCAGGGCACCCGGAGTACCGTGGGCCGCGGCGAGCGCTGCCCAACCGGCCACCGCCCCGGGAACGGTGACCGTCTGCGGCCCCTGCGCCGGCATCCGCCGGTCCGCGGCGCGCAGCGCCTCGACGTCCACGTCCTGCGCGGCGGCCCCGGCCGACACCACCGCGCGCACCGCGCCGTCCGGGGCATGGACCAGGGCGATCAGATCGCCGCCCAGGGAGCACTGGTGCGGATAGACGACAGTCAGGGCGACGGCCGCCGCCAGGGCCGCGTCCATCGCGTTGCCACCCCGCTCGGCCGCCTGCCGCGCGGCCGCCAGAGCCGCCGGATGCGGGGCGGCCAGAACCAGCCGGGATACGGCGGTGACGGCCGGCGCCGGCCGGGGCACGGCGCTCACGCCTCGTCCCGCGGCAGCAGCACCGTGCGCGACGGGGCGGCCTCGGCACCCTGCAACGGCACCGGCAGGGAGAGCATGTCGTACACCCCGGCCGGGGTGTGCAGCAGGTCGACCACTTCGAGGATCAACACGTCGGCGCCGCACAGCAGTTGGTGGGTCTCCCAGTGGGTGGTGTAGGCGGTGGCCTCGATGCTCAGGTAGTCGATGCCCGCGGTGCGCACCCCCGCCTCGATGAGCCGTTCAGCGCCGTCCGGGGCCAGTCCGACCCACTGCCGGGCCTTCCACGGGCTGCGCAGCACACCCTCCGAGTTGCTGGTCCGCAGCAGTACGCGCTCCTCGTCGCCGAGCCCTGCCGCGTCGAGATCGGCGGCGGTGATCTGCTCCTTCACATGGGTCAGGTCGAGCACCCGCGCCGTGCCGTTGAGTGCGGACAGGTCGAGCCGGTCCACCGTCTTTCCCCCGTCGATGAAGTGGGCGGGCGCGTCGATGTGGGTGCCGGTGTGGGCGCCGATGCGCCAGCGGCTGACATTCGAGGCGTCTCCGGCGGTACGGGACTCGACGATCTCCACCTCGGGGCGGCGGCCCCAGTGGAGCATCCCGGGGTGGATCGGGACGGACACATCGATGGCCTTGGCGAAATCGAGGTTCATGCGTTTCTCCCATTGGATGCGGATATCCTAGAAGTGGATCCAATAATGAGTGCCTGTGGACGCCGGTGGCGGCGTGGGACACTGCTCCACCACCGCGCACCCTCCGACCGCCCCCGAGAAGGGTTTGAGCGACTCCGATGACGCCCCACACAGACGACGGCCCCCTCGTCGACGACATCGCGGCCCGCATCCGCGCGCGGATCATGAACGGTGAGCTGGCGATCGGCAAGCCGCTGCGCCAGGCGGCGCTGGCCGCCGAGTTCGGGGTCAGCCGCACTCCGGTGCGCGAGGCGCTGCGGCAACTGCAGAACGGCGGGCTGATCGAGATGCAGCCCCATCGGGGCGCCGTGGTCCGGGTGCCCGCACCGTGGGAGGTGCGCCAGGCGTACGAGGTCCGCGCCGAGCTGGAGGGACTGGCTGCCCGACGCGCCGCCTCCCGCATCACGGAGCGTCAGCTTGCGGCACTGCGCGAGCACAACGCCGTCCTGCGCGAGGCCGCGGAGCGGGCCGCCGGCGAGGAGAGCGCGGGAAGCCCGGCCACCACGGCCGCCAACGACTGCTTCCACACCGTAGTCTGCGAGGCGGCCGACAACCCCTGGCTGAGCCGGATGATCGGCCGGATCAACGAGAGCTTTCCGCGCAATGTCTCCTCCCTCGCCCTCGCCCACGACGAACGCCACCGGCAGCACAACATCCGCGAGCACGAGGCGATCATCGACGCGCTGACCGCCCGGGACGCCGACCGTGCCGACGAGGTCATGCGCGACCACGTCATCAGCTCCGGCGAACATCTGACGGCCTGGTACGAGCGCCGTTCGCAGACCGTCTTCCACGGCTGAGACATCCGTACGCCACCCGCCGGCGACTCTCACCGGGCCCCACCCGTGAACAGGCGGGCCGGAGACAGGAAGTCCAGATCCGGGCGGGTGGTGCCGCACACGAGGTCGGCCAGCGCCGCGCCGATCGCCGGTCCGAACTTGAAACCGTGCCCGGAGCAGGCCGACGCCACCAGCACCCGCGCCGCGCCCGGCACCTCGCCGACCACGAAGCGCCGGTCGGCCGTCATCGTGTAGAGGCACGTCAGGCTCTCGGTCACCGGGCCCGCACCGGGCAGCACCTGGGCCACCGCCTCGGTGAGCAGGGCGAGTTCCGCGCCGGTCGCCGGCGGACGGGCGGCGTCCGGATCCCAGGCCGGGCCGGTGTCCAGCCCGGCCTTGAGACCGCGACCGTCGGCCGCGGGGAACCCGTACAGCAGTCCCTGCGGCAGGTCCACGGAGAAGCTGCCGAGACCGGAGGGTCCCAGCGGGCCGGTGGGGTCGGCGGCGAAGTACGCGTTGACGATGCGCGTGACCGTCAGATGTGAGGTGAGTGAGGGGACTTGGGCCGCCGTCCAGGGGCCCGTGCACAACACCAGGTGCCGCGTGCGCAGTTCGCCGACGGCGGTGCGTACGACGATCTGGTCGCCGTTCGGTTCCCAGCCGACGACCGGTGTCCGGTCCAGGATCGCGGCGCCTGCCCGTGCGGCCAGCGTGAGTTGGGCTCGTAGCGTTTCCCGCGCGTCGATGATCCCGGCCCGTGGATCGTGCACCGCGCCGAAGCCCGCGGGCAGCCGAAGCCCCGGGAAGATCAGCGCCGCCTCCTCGGGGCCGACCTCCCGGCAGCCGGGGCCGCGCAGTGGATCGGGCCGGTCCAGCGGGGCCGCGTACAACCCGCCGGTGACGTCGATCAGTTGCCTCTGCGCGGCGTCCTCCAGCTCCGCCCATGCCCGGTAGGCGGTGTCCACCAGGCCGTCCCAGTCGGGGTGGGGATAGGCCCGCCGGATCATCCGGGTGGCCCCGTGCGAGGACCCCAGGTCGTGGCCCAGCGCGTACCGCTCCAGCCCCAGTACGTCGAGTCCGCGCACGGCCAGCCGGTGCAGGGCGGCGCTGCCGTGCACGCCGAGGCCGACGACGATCGCGTCATGGCACGGCGAGCCGCTGCGCGCGGCGGGCGACGCGGGAGTGGGAGCAGGAGCGGCCGTGGGGGTCGCGGGTGCCGGAACGGCTGCTGCGGCGGTGGGGACGACGGGAGCGGTGGGAGCAGCGGCGGTGTCGGGGTTCGTGGTTGCGAGGGGGACGGTGGTTGCGGTGGGAGCGACGGCGGTGGTGGGCGACGCGGACCCCGTCCCCGACGGGAAGGCGGCCGGGCGGTCGGACGTGGTCGCCGCGCCCCGCGAGGTCACCCCGTACCGCTGGACGATCTCGCCCGCCGCCTCGACCAGGGCGTCCAGGTCGGACCGGTCGTTGTAGACGTGGACCGAGGCCCGGACCACCTCGGTCAGCCCCCGGGGATCCATGTCCCAGCGGCCGTGCCCCGCCGGCACCGCGACAAGGTGGACCCGGCGGCGGGCGAGTTCGCGCTGAACGTCGGCGGCGTCGAGCCCGTCGATGACGAAGGTGACGATGGCGCCGCCCGCGGCGGGCGGGTCGGTGACGCGTACGCCCGGCAGTTCCGCGAGGCGCTCGCGCAGGCCGACGGCAAGCGTCGACAGGTACCGGGAGACGGCGTCCACACCCAGGGCGCCGGCGTCGGCCAGGGCGGCCCCCAGGCCGAGCCGCAGGGCGTGCGCGGCCTCCCACAGCTCGAACCGCTTGGCGTCCGGCACCAGTTCCCAGCTCCGCTCGGCGGTCCACCGGGCGCCGCGGATGTCGGGGGCGTCCGGGGCGAGCCGGTCCAGGAGCGGGCGGCGGACCGCGAGCAGGCCCGTGCCGCGTGGGGCGCGCAGGAATTTGCGGCCGGTCCCGATGAGCAGATCGCAGCCAATGGCACTGATGTCCACGGGCAGTTGGCCGAGCGACTGCGTGGCGTCCAGGAGGAACGGCACTCCGTGGGCCGTGGTCAACGTCCCGATTCCGGCGACGGGTTCGACCAGACCGGACGAGGTCGGCACATGGGCCGCGGTGACCAGGGCGGCCGGACCGGCACGCAGCGCCGCCTCCAGTGCCTCCAGGTCCACCGCGCCGTCGGGGCCGTTCGGCAGCAGTTCGACCCGGACGCCGTGGTCGCGTTCGGCCGACAGCAGGTGCAGGGCGCTGCTGACATAACTGGAGCGGGCGGCCAGCACCCGGTCGCCGGGGCGCAGCCGTAGCGCGGACACGGCGCGTTGCCAGCCGGCCGTAGCGCTCTCGACGAGGGCGACCTCCTCCGGCGCGGCGCCGAGGAGTGCGGCGGTACGCGCGTAGACGGCCTCCAGGGCGGGGGCGGCCTGCTTGGCGGCTTCGTAGCCGCCGGACAGGCTCTCGGCGCGCAGATGATCGATGACCGCTTCGACGGTGCCGGACGCGAGCAGGGCCGCACCGGCGGCGTTGAAGTGATGGCCGGTGACGCAGCCCGGGGTGCGGGCGCGCTCGGCCGCGACATCCAGCGCGCGGGGAGTCAGGGGAAGGGCCGGAGGCATGGCGGTACCGGTCGTCAAGGGGGCGCTCACAGGGCGATCGTGATGCTCTTGAGCTCGGTGAACCCGTCGACGGCGGCGTCGCCGAGGTCCCTGCCGAGGCCGGACTGCTTCATTCCGCCGAAGGCCACGGCGGGATCGAACTCGTTGTACGTGTTGACCCACACGGTGCCGGCCTCCAGCGCGGCGGCCGTGCGGTGGGCGCGTCGCAGACTTTCGGTCCAGACACCCGCGGCGAGCCCGTAGTCGCTGTCGTTGGCCAGGGCGATCGCCTCCTCCTCGGTGTCGAAGGGGATGACCGTGGCGACCGGGCCGAAGATCTCCTCCCGGGCGATCCGCATGCCGGGGGTGACCTCGGTGAACACCGTCGGCCGCACGAACCAGCCGGGACCGGGCAGCGGTTCGCCGCCCACGGCCACCTCGGCTCCCTCGGCGCGGCCCAGCTCGACATAGCCGGTCACCCGGTCGTACTGCTCCTGCGACACCAGAGGACCGATGTTGATCCCGCCCTCCAGGCCCGGACCGATCCGCAGCGCCTCCACCACGGGGACCAGCCGTTCGAGGAACTCCTTGACGACCGTGCGCTCGACCAGCAGGCGGCTCCCCGCGGTGCACATCTGCCCGGAGTGCCCGAACACCGCTCGGACCGACGCCGGTACGGCGGCGTCCAGATCGGCGTCGGCGAAGACGATGTTGGGGGACTTGCCGCCCAGCTCGAGGGTCAGCCGCTTCACGGACGGTGCCGCCGCGGCCATGATCAGCCGCCCCACCTCGGTGGACCCGGTGAAGGACACCTTGGCGACGTCGGGGTGGCCGACCAGTTCCGCCCCCGTACGCCCGTCACCGGTCAGCACGTTGACCACGCCCTCGGGCACGCCCGCCTCCAGACACAGCGCGGCCAGCCGCAGCGCGGTGAGCGGGGTCTGCTCGGCCGGTTTCACGACGACCGTGCAGCCCGCGGCCAGGGCAGGGGCGATCTTCCAGGCGGCGATCATGAAGGGGAAGTTCCACGGCAGTACGGCGGCGACCACGCCGACCGGTTCGCGCACGCTGTAGACATGCCGGTCGGGACCGGCGGCGTGCACGGTGCCCGCCAGCCGGGTCGGGGTGCCGGCGAAGTGGCGGATGGCCTGGAGGCCGAGGTCCACATCGCCACGGGCCCGCTCGATCGCCTTGCCGTTGTCCAGGGTGTCCAGGACCGCCAGTTGCTCGGCGTCGCGCTCCACCAGGTCGGCGAGGCGCAGCAGCACGTCACGGCGCCGTCGGGGTGGCAGCCCGCGCCAGCGCCGGTCGCGGTGCGCGGCGGTGGCGGCGGCGACCGCGGCGACCACTTCCTCGGGTCCGGCCTGGGCGATGGTGGTGAGCTGTTCACGGGTGGCGGGGTCAAGCACCGGGATCCGCCGCGGCGAGGTACCCGTGGTCCATTCGCCGCCGATGAGCATGGGCTCGCAGTCCGGCAGCCGGGGGAGAGCGGTGGTGGGGTCCAAGGGGTTCTCCTTCTGGGTCGGGTCGCTCGCGTCGTTCACGCACGTCCGCCGGGCCGGTGGGCCGGATCGGGCCACGGCTCACGGACCGCCGCGGAAACGGCCCGGGCGGTGGTCAGGACGCAGCGGTCGAACTCCGCGCCGCCATGCTTCGGGTTGGCGTCGGTCACGTCCCTGCCCCACACGCCGGTCTCACTGACCTGGTCCATGCGGTAGTCCCAGAAGGAGTCGACGTCGACGTGGGAGGTGGCCCGGTCCATCCGCACGAGCTCCGGAGCCAGGTGCAACATGACCGAGGTCTCGAAGAAGTTGGCGTGCATCAGCGCCCGCCCGTAGGTGACGTGCCCGTCGACTTCCGGCCCTGGGTACATCGTCACGTATCCCAACGCCCGTACCCGTGCGTCGCGATGACGGACTCTCAGTTTCTCCGCCGAGACGTCGAGCGCGCCGTTGTTCCAGATGTGTCCGTTGAGCAGGATGAACTGCCGTACCCCCGAGGCGTACAGCGAGTCGATGACGTCCTCGACGACGGCGATCATGGTCTCCGGGCGCAGCGCCACCGTACCGGCGAAGTCGCCGTGCGACGCGGACACCCCGAAGCTGAGGGGAGGCAGGACGGGCACACCGGTCAGGGCGGAGACTCCGTGCGCGACCGCCTCACAGATCCGGGTGTCCACAGCCAGGGGCAGATGCGGGCCGTGCTGCTCGGTGGCGCCCACGGGGATGATGACCGCGTCCTGGCGGCCGGCCGTGGTCTCGGCCTCCGTCCAGGTGAGCTCTTCCCACAGCAGGGGGGCTCCGGTCCCGCCGAGCTGCGCGGCGAGTTCCGCGAGGTCCAGGCCCGTCGGTACGGTCCGTCCGGACATGTGTTTCCTCTCCTCGGGGCCGGCGGCGCTCACCACCGGCGTCGGCTTTTCTCGGGCAGCAGGTCGAGGGCGCGCAGCGGGACGGGTTCGTTCCCGTCGACGGTGGTGACCCACACGGTGGCGTCCGGGCAGTAGTCGCTGATCAGTTCACGGCACACCCCGCACGGAGCGATGATCCGGAACTGGCCGGCCGGTTTGATCTGCACCGAGACGATCGACGCGATGTCCAGCGCCGCGTCGGTCGGCAATGTGCCCCGAGCGGTTCCCATGGCGACCCCCTCGGCGCAGATCGAACTGCGCCGGCAGGACCCCTCCACATGGACGCCCGTGTGGATGCGGCCGTCCGCGGTCCGCAGCGCGGTCGCCACCTCGTGCCGACCCGGCTGCCAGACCCGGGCCAGCAAGTTCTGTGCGAGGGCGAGGAGTTCGGCGTCGTCCGCGCTCATCGACGGCGGGGCGAGCACGGACCTGACGTCGGCCGCGCTCACGCGGGCAGCCCCAGCAGGCGGGCCATGTTGCCGCCTTCGATCAGCGCCCGGTCCTTCTCGTCCTCGACCGCCTTCGCGATCTTCATGCGTTCCAGGTCGAAGTCGGAGCCGGGCCACTCGCTGCCCATCAGGATCTTCTCGGGCCCCAGCCGCGCATAGGCGCGCTTCACATCGCTCATCAGGGTCGCCGACGTCTCCAGGTACACGTGCGGCTGTCGTTCGGCCACGATGATCGCCTCCGGCACGTTCCACACCGCCCCCATGTGCGCGATGATCGTGGGCACTCGGGGATGGTCGCGGGCGATCTCCTCGATGGCCAGCGGCGCGCAGAACGCGTCGTCGAGGGCGTTGACCAGGACCAGCAGACCGCGCCGGGCGCAGGCCTCGAACACCGGGTCCAGAAGTCCGTGGTCGGCGACGTGGTAGCCGTGCAGGCTCGGGTGCAGCTTCAGGCCGACCAGGCCGGCGTCGGCCATCCGGTCGATCTCGTCGATCGCGTCGTCGGCCTGTGGCAGTACCTGCCCGAAGCCGAAGAAGCGGTCCGGGTGCGCGGCGACCAGGGAGCTGATGAAGTCGTTCTCGATGCGCTGGGCGAGCGAGCACACCATCGCCATGTCCACCCCGGCGGCGTCCATCCGGTCGAGGATGCGACGGGGCTCGAACGGCGTGTACGGCGGTGGGGCCTGGCCCTTGCGTGCCCCGGTCAGGTAGTCCGACCTGCCCCGGACGTCCTGCGTGGTGTTGTAGGCGTCGATGATCAATGCGTTTCGTCCTTACTCGCTGGACATCGGACGGGACATCGGACGGGACATCAACTGGAGGCCAGGGGGAGATGGCAGCGCACGGTCCGCCCCGGCGCGATCTCACGCAGCTCGGGTCGGCTCGTACGGCACTCGTCCGTGGCGATGGGGCACCGGGTACGGAACAGACAGCCCGAGGGCGGATGCGCCGGGTCGGGCAACTCGCCCTCCAACACCCGCTGTTCGCGCTGCTCGCCGGGCCGCAGCGCCGGTACGGAGGACAGCAGTGCCCGGCTGTAGGGGTGCGCGGGCGCGGAGAAGAAGTCGTCCCGGGAAGCGACCTCGATGATCTGCCCCAAGTACATGACGGCGATCCGGTCGGCGATGTGCCGGACCACGCCCAGGTCGTGCGAGATGAACAGCATCGTCAGACCCCGGTCACGGACCAGGTCCGACAGCAGGTTCAGCACCTGGGCCTGGATCGACACGTCCAGCGCGGAGACGGCCTCGTCGGCCACGACGAACCGCGGCGAGGACGCGAGCGCCCGGGCGATGCCGATGCGCTGGCGCTGCCCACCGGAGAACTCGTGCGGCCTGCGCGCCCCGGCCTCGGCGCCGAGACCGACTAGGTCGAGCAGTTCGGCCACGGCCCGCACGGCCTCGGCGCGCGTGGCGCCGCGCGCCCGCAGCAGCGGTTCGGCGACGATGTCGGCGATCCTGCGGCGTGGATTGAGCGAACCGAACGGGTCCTGGAAGACCATCTGCAACTCGGCCCGGGTACGGCGCAACCGCCGTCCGCGCAGCCGGGTGAGGTCGGAGCCGGCGAACTCGATCCGGCCCGCGGACGGTTCGATCACCCGGAGCAGGGCCCGGCCGAGCGTGGACTTTCCGCAGCCCGACTCGCCGACCAGGCCGAGGGTCTCGCCCTGGAGGATCTCGAGGTCCACGTCCCGCAGCGCCGGGACCCGGCCACCTGCCCGTCCCGGGTACTCGACCCGTAGTTGCCGTGCGGTGATGAGTGCGGCGGCGGTCATGCGCTGCCTCCCTGGGAGCGGGCCGCGGCACGCGCCGGGCCGGGCAGTACGCAGGCGTCGACGTGCCCGTCGTCGCCGTGCCGCCGAAGCAGGGCCGGACGTTCGTCGCACGCGTCGTGGACGAACGGACACCGCGGCGCGAACGCGCAGCCGGACGGTCGGTCCACGCCGGTCAGCGGACTGCCGGCGATGGTGGGCAGCCGTCGTACGACCGGACCGTCGATCGGCGGTACGGAACCCAGCAGCCCCATCGTGTACGGGTGCTGGGGGCGGAACAGCACCTCCTCGCGCAGTCCCTGCTCCACGATCCGGCCCGCGTACATGACGGCCACCCGGTCGGCGACCTCGGCCACGACCCCCAGGTCGTGGGTGATCAGCAGCACGGAGGTGCCGTGATCGCGCTGGACGCGCTTGAGGACCGCGAGGACCTGGGCCTGGATGGTGACGTCCAGCGCGGTGGTGGGCTCGTCGGCGATCAGTACGGCGGGGTCGTTGGCCAGGCCCATGGCGATCATCACGCGCTGGCGCATGCCGCCGGACAACTGGTGCGGGTAGGCCCGCGCCGCGCGCTGCGGGCCGGCGATCCCGACCTCGCCGAGCAGTTCCACGGCGCGGCTTCGTGCCTGCTCGCGCGGCACGTCGCGGTGGGCGCGGATCATCTCGGAGACCTGGGCGCCCGCCCGGTGCAGCGGGTTGAGGGCGGCCAGCGCGTCCTGGAAGACGACCGCGATGTCCTTGCCGCGGATCTTGCGCAGCTCTCGCTCCGAGGCGGCGGCCAAGTCGCTTCCACCGAAGGCCACTTCCCCGCTGATGTGGGTGCGCGGACCGCGGTTCAGGCCGACCAGGCTCATCGCCAGGGCGGACTTGCCGGACCCCGACTCACCGACCAGCGCCAGGAGTTCGCCCTGCCGCAGGGTCAGATCCACGCCGTCCACGGCCGGCAGGCGGCCCGCCGGTACGTCGAACCCCACGCGCAGGTCGCGGATGTCCAGCACGGTTGCGGGCGTGACACGCTCGGGGGCGTGTTCGAGCGCAGCCGTCATGAGCTCACGGCCACCGCGGCCGTGTGGATCAGGTCGGCGACGCGCTGCGGCCACACGAGCGTCGTGTAGTGGCTTCCGGGCACGTGCTCGACGGTGGCTTTCATCCGGCCGGCCATGTCCCGCTGGGTCTCGGGGCGCAGGGTGCGGTCGTCGTCGGCGACCAGGTACCAGCTGGGCAGGGTGCGCCAGGCGGGCACCCCGCTGGGCTGGGTGAAGATGAGGTTCTCCGCCTTGCGGCCCTCGGCCTCCACCACGGCCCGCTGCTCGGCGGAGAGGTCGGGTCCGATCTCGGCCCAGAACTCCGGGCCGGGCTCGGACTTCCAGTCGCCGTTCGGACCGCGCCGCATGTACTTGGAGATCTCGGCCTCTTCGTACCGTTCGACGATCTCGTTGACCGTCTCGCCCTCGTCGGGCCCGAACGCGGCGATGTAGACGAGGCCCTTGACCCGCGGGTGGCGGCCGACGTTGCTGATGACCGCGCCACCGTAGGAGTGCCCGGCCAGCAGTACGGGCCCGGCTGTCTCCGCGACGGCTTTCGCGGTGTGGGCGACGTCGTCCTCCAGCGAGGTCATCGGGTTGGTGACGGTGAACAGCCGGTGACCGAGGGCGGTGAGCAGGGGCTCCACCGCCGACCAGGTCGTCGGCCGTCCGCCGGCGCCGTGGACCAGCACGATGTCCATGCGGCTCATCCTTTCCGTATGCGCGGGTCGAGGACCGTGTAGAGCAGGTCCACCGCGTGGTTGACCAGGGTGAACAGGAGGGCGATGGCGAGAGCGGCGCCCTGTACGACGGGGTAGTCGCGCTGGAGGACGCCCTGCACCAGCAGCCGGCCGACGCCCGCGTACGAGAAGACCGTCTCGGTGATCACCGAGCCGCCCAGCAGGGAGCCGAACTGGAGCCCCAGCACCGTCACGATGGGCAGCCAGGCGTTGCGCAGCACATGACGACGGATCACCGCTCCTTCGCCGAGGCCCTTCATACGCGCGGTGCGTACGAAGTCGTCGCCGAGCACCTCCAGGACCGAGGCGCGCACGATGCGGGTGATGAACCCGGCCATCGACAGCGCCAGCGTGACGGCGGGCAGGATCAGGTGCTCGATCCAGGGCCACACCAGCTCGGGGCGGTTCTGCAGGATCGCGTCCAGCAGGACGAAGTTGGTGGTCGGGTGGTAGTCGAGCGAGCTGGGCAGTCGGCCAAGGACCGGCAGCCAGCGCAGCCACACGCCGAACACGACGATGGCGAGCACACCGAGCGCGAACCAGGGCAGCGAGAAGCTCACCGTGGCCACGACCCGGGTCGAGGTGTCGATCCAACTGCCCTTGCGCAGTGCGGCGTTCACCCCGGTGGCGACTCCGAGCAGGACCGCGATCGTCATCGCCGCGAGGGTCAGCTCGATCGTCGCTGGGAGAGCGTCCCCGAGCAGGCCGAGCACGCTGTTGGAACCGAAGAACGAGTCCCCCAGCCGTAGATGGACGAGGTCGTTCAGGAAATCGCCGTACTGCGTGAGCAGTGGCTGGTCCAGCCCGAGTGCCTTGGTGACGCGTTCCTCGTTCGCGGACACCTCGACGGCGGACAGGTCGCCGCCGCCCGCCGAGAGCGAGGTCGCGGGTGAGCCGGGCAGCAGGCGTATCGCGAGGAACACCAGGGTGGCCAGTGCGAACAACACGACGGGGATGACCGCGAGTCGCCGTACCACCAACAGGGCGGTGTCCGTGGCCCACTTCGGCAGTTGAATCGGGGGTGCGCCGGTGGACGTACTCATGCCGTCCCCCGCGGATCGAGCGCGTCGCGCAGGTCGTCGCCCACGAAGTTGCAGGCGACGACGAACAGCAGGGTGAGCGTCGCGGGCAGGACGACCAACCGGGGCGCCGAGTAGAGGAACTCCTGTCCCGCTTGGACCATGTATCCCCAGTCGGGCGTCGGCGGTTGGATGCCCAGGCCGATGTAGGACAGTCCGGCGGCGAAGCCGGCCGCGATCGACAGCGTCATGACGACCTGGGCGAGCATCGGTCCGGCGATGTTCGGCAGCAGTTCCCGCACGAGGATGCGCGCGGTGCGCGTGCCGCCCAGCCGACAGGCGACGACGTAGTCGCGGGCCGCTTCACGCGCCGTCAGCGCGCGGGCCAGCCGTGCCAGGCCGGGCGCGAGGGAGACGCCGATGCCGACGATCAGGCTGACCGTGCCGGGCCCGGCGGCCGCCACCAGCAGGATGACGAGCAGGATGGAGGGGAAGGCCAGGGCCAGGTCCACGAGCCGCATCAGGGCCTGCTCGACGACACCGCCCGCATACCCGGCGACGAGCCCGATTGCGGTGCCCACGACGGCGGCCAGCGCGGTCGCCGCGAACGACACCAGCAGCAGGGGGCGCGCCCCGTGCACCAGCCGGGCCAGCTCGTCGCGGCCCAGGTCGTCCGTGCCGAGCGGATGACCCGGGGAGCCGAACGGCAACAGCGCCGACGGGGTCTGGCGCAGCGGGTCGGACTGGACGAGGAGGGGGCCGACGGCGGCGACGAGGAGTACGGCGGCCAGGACGAGCCAGGACAGCACGGCCGGCCAGGACCGGGCGAGCCGACGGCGGTGCAGGGCGACCCTGACGGACGACCGGCCCGCGCCTGTGGCGCCTGCCGCGAACGTCGCGTCAGACACTGGCCTTCTCCATGTAACACCGGTGGTTGGCCAGCGCGCTGGTGTTCATGTCCTTCACCTGCGAGCCACTGACGACGAGGTTGGTGAAGCAGGCCAGCATCGACAGCACCATGTACTCCTCCGCCCAGCGCCGCTGGATCTTGGTGTAGGCGGCGGTGCGCTTCTTGCCGTCCGGGAGGTTCTTGGCCGCGAACAGGTCGTCCGCGAGCGAGTCGACGCCGTCGAGGGTGTCCATGCCGGTGATCTTGGAGCCGTAGATGCCGGTGGGGCCGGCCATGGCGCCGACCATGTCGTTGGCGTCGGGGACGTACGTGTTGCGTTCCCAGATCATCAGGTCGTGGTACTCGTCGTCCGGGTCGAGGAGGCGGCTGAAGTACGTGGCCGGGTCGACGGAGGTGGTCTTCACCTTGAATCCGACGTCGGTCAGGTTCTGGGCGATGATCTGTGCGGCCTTCGGGTGCCACGAGTCACTGGCCGCCATGATCCGGATCGTGCGGCCTTCGGCACCGGCCTCGGCGACGAGCCGCTTCGCCTGGGCGGCGTTCTGGGTGCTGAGGTCGGCGAGCGCGGTGTCGTAGCCGTTCTGGGCGGGCGGGATGGTGTAGCCCTTCGGCTCGCTGCCCATGCCGAAGAACGCCTGGCTGAGGATGGCCTTGCGGTCGACAGCGAGGTTGATGGCCTTGCGCACCTTGAGCTCGGGGATGCGCCGGGCGTCGATCATCATGATCGCGTCGGCGTTGTGCGGGGTGTCGTAGACGGTGACCGAGTCGTCGCCCCGCAGCTGGTCGGCCGCGGAGTACGGCGTGAACTGGGTCGCCGACACGTCGCCGCTGAGCAGCGAGCTGACGATGGCCGACGGGTCCTGGACCTGACGCAGCACCAGCCGGTCGATGGGTGGTCTGCCGAGCCGGAAGCCGTCGAAGGCCTCCAGGGTGATGGCCTGGCCGGAGGTGGCGGAGGAGAAGGCGAAAGGGCCGGTGCCGACGAGGTGCTTGCCGATGTCGGCGCCGTACTTCTCCAGGGCGGCCTTGGAGATGATGCGGCCGCCGATGTCGGACAGTCGGCCGAGCACGGTCCGGTCGGGCTGCTTGAGGACCATCTTCACGGTGAGGTCGTCCTCGGCGGTCAGCGAGGCGACGTTCGTGCCGAGGCTCGCCAGCGGCCGGGTGCCGCCCTTGGGGAGGGTCTTGTCCTCGGGGTCGAACTGCCGGCCGAGGCTCGCCAGGACGTCGGCGGAGGTCAGGGTCGTGCCGTCGTGGAACTTGACGCCTTCGCGCAGGGTGAAGGTGTAGGTCAGCAGGTCGTCGGAGATTTTCCAGCTCTCGGCGAGGTCGGGCGTGGGCTCGTTGGTGTCGAAGGAGATGAAGGTCAGTCCACGGCAGATGCAGTCGACGGCCATCCAGTCGCCCAGCGAGGTGTAGAAGGCCGGGTCGTTGACGGCGCTGGTGGCGTCGACGGCGAGGGTCAGGGTGCCGCCCGCGCCGCTTCCCCGGGCGTCGTCGGCCGCGGCGCCGCAGGCGCTCAGCAGGGTGGGGAGCCCGAAGCCGACTCCCACTCCGAGGAGCCCGGCGCCCCGGAGCATGGTGCGGCGCGAGACCTCGGACGGGGTGGAGCCGGGCGGGAGCGATCCAGGGGACTGGTCCGGCATGTGGGCCTCCTTGGGCACCGATCCTCGGATAATGGATCTAATGTGTGCTGGATTGGATCCAAAAATATGCTCAGCGGTAACGAAATCGTCCTCGTGTCCCGGGAGTTAAAGGCGTGTGAACCGGCGCTGCATCAACTTGGGCCAGACAACAGGGTCATGACCGGGGATCAGTTCGTATCCGCGCTCGGCGGCGATGCGCTTGAGTCGACGGATGTTCTGTACGGTCTGCTCCGCATCGACCCCGATGAAGGCACCGATGGGTCGCTCGTGCTCGATGTTCTCGGTGAGGTCGGCGGCGTCGAACGCGAACACGAAGCCGCCGCCGTCCGCGAGGTCCACTACGAAGCTCTGGTGTCCCGGGGTGTGTCCGGCGGTCAGTACGGCCGTCACCCCGGGGGCGATCTCCACATCGCCCTCGGCCTGGCGCCAGTCGATGCGGGGATCGTCGAAGTCGACCCGGAAGATCGAGTTGCGCTCCACCTCCGGTCGCCCCGAGAGGCCGTAAGCAAGCTCCGCACGCTGCACATGCACCGGCACCCGGCCCGCGAAGTGCTTCAGCCCGCCCGCGTGGTCCGCGTGCAGATGGCTGACGGCCACCGCCTGGATCGCGTCCATCGCGACGTCGGCCGCGTCGAGGGCTTCTTCCAGCGGCTCGCCGGGGCCCGGCAGGACGGGCCGGTAGGCAGGGGAACCGTAGAAGCGGCGTCGCAGCGAAGGGTCCCTGATCAGTGCCGTGTTGAAGCCGGTGTCGAGCAGCACCCAGCCGCCGTCGCACTCCAGGAGAACCGCGGGTACCGGTTCGCGCAGCCGCTCCTCGTACGGGGCGCCGTGCACGGAGACCGACTTGGGGAGTTCCTCCCAGCCGAGCAGCAGCGGCACGATCCGCCGCACGCCGCGCCGTGTCACGAGTGGTCCGGATGGGGGCGCAGGCGCATGGGCATGGTCTGATCGGGACCTTTCCGGAGAGTCGGCCTTCGAGGATCCACAGTCTAGGTATTTGGATCCAATAAGTGGTTGCAGGGAAGTAAACAAGCTGCGGATCGCGGAAGTGGACACGGTCTCGGCCCAACAGGCACTGTCGGGCACGAGATCGACGTCGACGTCGTCCGGCCCGTTCGACTCATAAGTCGGCCTTATGAGGTCATAGATCGACCCCGCCTACCGACTTAGGTTTGCCTTAGTTTAGGCTTCCGGGCGAGTCCCCCTGTCGCCCCTCGAAGGGAACCTGATCATGCCTCGCCCTCTGCGGGTAGCCATTGTCGGAGCCGGCCCCGCCGGAATCTACGCCGCCGACGCGCTGCTGAAGTCCGCAGTGGCCATCGAGCCCGGTGTGTCCATCGACCTCTTCGAGCGGATGCCGGCCCCGTTCGGCCTGATCCGCTACGGCGTCGCCCCCGACCACCCGCGGATCAAGGGCATCGTCAAGGCCCTGAACCAGGTGCTCGACAAGCCTCAGGTCCGCCTCTTCGGCAACGTCGACTACCCGGGCGACATCAACCTGGACGACCTGCGTGCCTTCTACGACGCGGTGATCTTCTCCACGGGCGCGACGGCCGACCGGGCGCTCGACATACCCGGCATCGACCTCGACGGCTCCTACGGCGCGGCGGACTTCGTCTCCTGGTACGACGGGCACCCGGACGTGCCGCGCACCTGGCCGCTCGAAGCGGAGAAGGTGGCCGTCCTCGGCGTCGGCAATGTCGCCCTCGACGTGGCACGCATCCTGGCCAAGACCGCGGACGAGTTGCTGCCGACGGAGATCCCGCCGAACGTCTACGACGGCCTCAAGGCCAACAAGGCGCTGGAGGTCCACGTCTTCGGCCGCCGTGGCCCGGCGCAGGCGAAGTTCAGCCCGATGGAGCTGCGGGAGCTGGACCACTCCCCGAACATCGAGGTCATCGTCGACCCCGAGGACATCGACTACGACGAGGGCTCGATCGCGGCCCGGCGCGGCGAGAAGCAGACCGACATGGTCGCCAAGACCCTGGAGAACTGGGCCATCCGCGACGTCGGCAACCGTCCGCACAAGCTGTTCCTGCACTTCTTCGAGTCGCCGAACGAGATCCTCGGCGAGGACGGCAAGGTCGTCGGCCTGCGCACCGAGCGCACCGCCCTCGACGGCACCGGCAACGTCAAGGGCACCGGCGAGTTCAAGGACTGGGACTTCGGCGCCGTGTACCGCGCCGTCGGTTACCTGTCCGACAAGCTTCCCAAGCTGCCCTGGGACGTCGAGTCGGGCACGGTCCCCGACAAGGGCGGCCGGGTGATCGAGGAGACCGGCGAGCACCTGCAGTCCACGTACGTCACCGGCTGGATCCGGCGCGGACCGGTGGGTCTGATCGGCCACACCAAGGGCGACGCCAACGAGACGGTCGCCAACCTGTTGGACGACCACGCGAACAGCCGTCTGCACACCCCCACCTCGCCCGACCCGGAGGCCGTGGACGCGTTCCTCAGCGAGCGGAACGTCCGCTTCACCACATGGGACGGCTGGTACCGGCTGGACGCGGCGGAGAAGGCGCTGGGCGAACCCCAGGGCCGCGAGCGGGTGAAGCTCGTCGAGCGTGAGGACATGCTCAAGGCAAGCGGCGCCTAGGGCCTGTCCGGCGGATCAGGTCGCAGACGCGGGGTCTGGTGCGCCCATCTGCGGCGTTGTCGTCGGTTGCCGACGCTCCGCGTCGTCGCCCTCCTCCGCCTTGCAGCTGGACGCACCAGACCCCGCTCACCTGGGCTATCAGGCGCCGTTGCTTCCCTGCGACCTGATCCGCCGGACAGGCCCTAGCCCCCCAGACTCCTCCCCGGGGCAGGCGTCACGAACCGGAGCAGGCGTCACGAGCCTTTGAGCGTACGCAGGACCGCATGGGGGAGTGGGGCCGCCGGGTCCGGGACGGCGCCGTTCCCCGTCCCCACGGGTCCGGCGCGGCGGGGCCGCCTCCGCTGTCGGTGGCCCCGGTCTTCCGGGATCGACGATCCCGGCGCCGGCTCGCCGCCACGAGAGAGCGCACCCCCGAACCGATGGTGTAGCGGGTTACACCATCGGCTCGGCGGCGATCTTCCGGACCAAGGTCGATTACCTTGTGGACGTCGACGCGTGGGCCGAGCGCGTCGACGCGCTCGGCCTTGCACCCGCCGCCCACAACCGGGCGCCGGGCGGATCGCTCACGAGGGAGATGACGTACGCAGGTGAACCACACCCCTGTCATCCGCAACCCGGTCCTGCCGGGATCACATCCGGATCCGTCAGTGCTGCGCGTCGACCATGACTTCTATCTGGCCACCTCGACGTTCGAGTGGTACCCGGGCGTCCGGCTGCACACCTCCCGGGACCTGGTGCACTGGCGGCCGTTGGGCGGCGCGCTCGACAGCGGCGCACTGCTGGACCTGACGGGCTGTCCGGACTCGGGCGGTGTCTGGGCCCCGAACCTGAGCCATGCCGACGGCCTGTTCCACCTCGTCTACGCCAACGTGTCGACGTACGCCGGCGGCTTCACCGACTGCCCCAACCACCTGGTGACCGCGCCCTCGATCGACGGGCCGTGGTCCGAACCGGTCCTGCTGCACTCACGCGGGTTCGACGCCTCCCTCTTCCACGACGGTGCCGACAGCTGGCTGCTCAACCTGGTCCACGACTGGCGCCCCGGACACGGAGGCTCGGCCGGGCTGGAAGCCACCCGCTACGACCGCACCGCCCGCCGCCTGGTCGGTGAGCCCGTCACCATCGCGCTGGCGCCCGGGGCCGGCTGGATCGAGGGCCCCAACCTCTACCGCCGTGGATCGTGGTACTACCTGATCACCGCGGACGGCGGCACGGGATACCAGCACCAGGTCACGGTGGCCCGCTCCCGTTCACTGGCCGGGCCCTACGAACGCGACCCGCACGGTCCGCTGCTCACCGCGCTCGACCACCCCGCACTGCCCCTGCAGAAGGCCGGACACGGCAGTCTCGTACGGACGGCATCCGGCCAGTGGTACCTCGCCTACCTCGCCGCCCGGCCCATCGGCACACACGGTCCCTGCGTGCTGGGCCGGGAGACCGCGCTGGCTCCCGTGACCTGGACGCGCGACGGCTGGCCGCGCATCGAAACCGGCCTGCCCCAACTGCACGTACCCGGCCCGGACCTGGCCCCCGCGGCAGAGGATGGGCAGTGGCCGGAGGACACGGGACGGGATGCTCACGAACCCGAAGGAGCCGAGGACGGCTTCGAGCTCTGCGAGCTCGGCCCGCACTGGTCGACCCTGCGTCGCCCCGCGTCGCCCGACTGGCTCTCGCTGACAGAGCGTCCTTCGCATCTACGGGTGCGCGGAGGCCGTTCGCCGCGGAGTCTGGTCGGCCCGAGCCTGGTGGCCCGCAGAGTGACCGCCGCGCGCTGCTCCTTCGAGGCCGTGATGGAGTACCAGCCGCGCGGATTTCAGCACCTGGCCGGGATCACGGCGTACTACAACACCCGGAACTGGTACTTCCTGTACGTCACCGCGGACGACGACGGCAGTGCCGTGGTCCGCCTGGCCACCTGCGACCGGGGCCGCACCACGGTCGACGCCGCACACCAGGCAGTGGTCGAAGACGCCGCACGCGTGCGCCTCGGGCTGGACTTCGAGGGACCGGTCCTGAGTTTCCGCCTTCACACAGACACGGGCTGGCAGCCCTTCGGTCCCCCGCTCGACGCGACCGTGCTGTCCGACGAGAACGCCGAGGAGTTCGACGGGGACGAGATCCGCTCCCTCGGCTTCACCGGCGCGTTCGTCGGCATGTGGGTGTGGGATCTCAACGGTCACGGCCACCATGCGGACTTCGATCAGGCCAGCTACATCTCGCGGGAGAGCGTCGATTCAGTCGTCCATAGTTCGACGCATGGGTGAGAGCAGGGACAAGGAAAACCCAAGGGGTACAGCCATGCCCAAGCTGCGCTTACACAACCTCACCGCGCTCCGGCGGGACCGGGTCCCGGGGCGCCCGCGCGCAGCCCGTCCATGACGAGGTCCAGGAGTCGGGCGGCGCGGGTCTGCCAGTCGCCGTGCGGGTCGATCTGCCACAGACCGGCGATGGCGAGGACGAAGTCGTCGGAGGTGAATCCCGGGCGGATGGTGCCCGCCTCCTCGTTCGCCTTCAGCAGGAGCGTGACGGCCGACTGGATCGGACCGTGTCCCAGTCCGGTCAGGGTGCCGCGCGCGGCGGTGGCGGTGGTGGACGTGCGCAACGCGTCGGCCAGGCCCGCCTTGGCCATGGCGTACTGGGCGAGGCGGGCCATCCACTCCCGCAGGGCCTGGTCCGGCGCGCGGGTCTCCAGCAGTTGGGCCGCGGTGTCGGCGACCTGCTGCATCTCGTAGCGGTAGACCTCCAGGACGAGCGCCTCGCGGTTGGGGAAGTTGCGGTAGAACGTGCCCTGTCCGACGCCCGCCTTCTTCGCGATGACGCTGAGCGGGATGTCCGCCGTTTGTGTCAGTTCCACCAGGGCCACTTCGAGGATGCGCTCACGATTGCGTTGTGCGTCCGAGCGCAGGGGGGCTTCCTTCTTCTGCCGCACTCGTCCTCCATCCGGATCGACGGCCGGAATCCTGCGGGACCCGAAGGCTCCTGCCGGAATCCCGTGGAGCTCCTGTCGGAATCATGGCTGGGCCGCCCTTGCTAAGCGGACAGCTGTCCGTTAGGTTCATTGATAACGGACAGCTGTCCGCTTAGAGCTCACTCTAGCGGTTGGGGCGTTCCGTGTAGATGGCCGGAACTGATCGCCGACCGCATTCTCCCGCACCGTGCAGATTTTTAGGCCGCATCTCCCGTTCGACTTCGACGCGCACCGCAAACGCGAAAGAAGGCTGACCATGGCCCCATCGACGTCCAGTGCCATCACCCTGAACATCAATGGCGAGAAGCACACGCTGCCCGTCGACCATCGCACCACCCTCCTCGACGCGCTGCGCGAGCATCTCGATCTCACCGGTACCAAGAAGGGCTGTGATCAGGGCCAGTGCGGCGCCTGCACGGTGCTGCTCGACGGGCGCCGGGCCGTCTCCTGTCTGCAACTCGCGGTCGCCGCCGAGGGCCGCGTGATCACCACCATCGAAGGCGTGGCCGACGGTGAGCGGCTGCATCCCGTCCAGCAGGCCTTCCTCGATCTCGACGGCTACCAGTGCGGCTACTGCACACCGGGGCAGATCTGTTCGGCCCTCGGGGTGATCGAGGAGCACGCGGCGGGCTGGCCGAGCGCCGTCACCGACGATGTCCGGCCCGAAGCGGGACCGCCACCGCTCACCGCCGAGGAGATCCGCGAGCGGATGAGCGGCAACCTGTGCCGCTGTGGCGCGTATGTGTCGATCGTCCAGGCCGTGGCGCAAGCGGCGCAGACACAGATGGCCGATGCTGAGGAGACGGGGGCATGAGGGAGTTCGGCTACGAGCGCGCTGTCGACGTGTCCGGCGCGGTCGCCCTGCTGGGCGCCGACCCCGACGCGCGCTGTCTCGGTGGCGGTACCAATCTCGTCGACCTGATGAAGAGCGGGGTGGAGCGGCCCGCCCTCCTCGTCGACGTACGCGAACTTCCCCTTGACCGGGTCGAGTCCATGAAGGGCGGCGGGCTGCGGATCGGCGCGACCGTGACCAACAGCGACCTCGCCGCCCATCCCGAAGTCCGGCGTCACTACCCGGCGTTGACACAGGCCGTCCTGGCCGGTGCCTCCGGGCAGCTGCGCAACATGGCCACGGTCGGCGGAAACCTGCTCCAGCGCACCCGCTGCGGCTACTTCACCGACCTGGCGAAGCCCTGCAACAAGCGTGTCCCCGGCAGCGGTTGCCCCGCTGTCGAGGGCGAACACCACAACCACGCCGTCCTCGGGGCCTCCGCGCACTGCGTGGCCACGCACCCCTCGGACATGGCCGTGGCACTCACCGCCTTCGACGCCGTGGTGCGGTACGAAACGGTGGACGGTCCGGGCGAGTTGCCGCTCGCGGAGTTCTATCTGCCGGTGGGTGACACTCCCCATGCGGAGACCGCCCTGCCGCCGGGCGCGCTGATCACCGGCGTCACCCTGCCGGCCGCCCCGGTCGCCGCCCACTCCCGCTACCGCAAGGTGCGCGAGCGCGCCTCGTACGCGTTCGCGATCGGCTCGATCGCCGCCGCGCTCGACGTCCAGGACGGTGTCGTGCGCGAAGTGCGCCTCGCCTTCGGGGCGGTGGCGTCCCGGCCGTGGCGGGCCCGGGCGGCCGAGCGGGAGCTGACCGGGGGACCGGCGAGCGCCGAGGCCTTCGCCGCCGCCGCGGACGCCGAACTGGCGGCCGCGAAGACGCTGCCCCACAACGGATACAAGGTGCCCCTCATGCGCAATCTCGTCGTGGCGACGCTGACCGAACTCGCAGCGGAGGCCGCCCGATGACCTCCACGACAACGACCACGGTGACGAAAGCCGTCGGCACGGCGCGCACCCGGGTGGAGGGCCGCGAGAAGGTCACCGGCGCGGCCCGTTACGCGGGCGAGGTCCCCTACCCCGAACTCGCCCACGGCTGGCTGGTGTTGTCCACCGTGGCCCGCGGACGCATCCGCGCGATCGAGTCCGCCCCGGTCCTCGCGATGCCCGGAGTCCTCGCCGTCCTGCACCACGAGAACGCCCCGCGCCTGAACGGGAACTACATGAATCCCATCGGGCAGCCCGACCCGATCGCCCAGGTCTTCCAGCACGACCGGGTGCCGTACGCCGGCTGGCCGGTGGCGCTGGTCGTCGCCGAAACCCCCGAGCAGGCGCGGGAGGCCGCCGAGGCACTCGTCGTCCAGTACGACGCGGAGCCGCACGACGTCGCGTTCCACCCCGGGCGCCCCGACAGCTACACGACGGAGAGCGCCCCCGCCGTCCAGAAGGGGGATCTGGAGGCCGAACTCGCCGCCTCCGCCTTCGTCGTGGACGCGCGGTACAGCACCCCGGAGGAGCACCACAGCCCGATGGAGCCGCACGCCGCGATGGCGCGCTGGGACGGTGGCCGCCTGGAGGTCGTCGACTCCAACCAGGGCAGCCGGTTCGTGGCGGACGAGCTCGCGAACCTCTTCTCCCTCGACCCGCAGTCGGTGCGGGTGCGCTCCGAGCACGTCGGTGGCGGCTTCGGATCGAAGTCCACCCGCCCCCACTCGGTCCTCGCCGCCATGGCGGCCACGGTCCTCCAGCGCCCCGTACGCGTCGTACTGACCCGCCGTCAGATGTTCTCGCTCGTCGGCTACCGAAGCCCCACCGCCCAGCGGGTCAGGCTCGGTGCCGACGCCGACGGCCGACTGCGCGCGTTCGACCACCAGGCGGACAGCCTCACCTCGACGGTCCATGAGTTCGTCGAGCGGAGCGCCGAGTACGGGCGGGCGATGTACGCCGCCGACGCACACCACTCGGTCAGCCGCGTCGTACGGCTCGACGTGCCGACCCCGAGCTGGATGCGCGCCCCGGGCGAGGCACCGGGTTCCTTCGCGCTGGAGTCCGCGCTCGACGAACTCGCCGAGAAGTGCGGCATCGACCCGATCGCGCTGCGTGCCCGCAACGAACCGGATGTCGGGCCCGTCTCCGGGCTGCCGTTCAGCAGCCGCAAGCTGCTCGCGTGCTTCCAGGAGGGGGCCGACAGGTTCGGCTGGGCGGACCGCGACCCGCGTCCCGGCATCCGCCGCGAAGGGCGCTGGCTGCTGGGGACCGGTACGGCCGCGTCCACCTTCCCGACGCTGTCCGCCCCGTCCACGGCGGCCGTGACGGCCGAGGCGGACGGCACCTTCACCGTACGGATCACCGCGGCGGACATCGGGACCGGGGCGCGGACCGCGCTGACCGTGATTGCCGCGGACGCGCTGGAGGTGGAGCCGGAGCGGATCCGGATGCGGATCGCGGACAGCGACTTCGGCTTCGCGATGATCGCCGGCGGCTCGATGGGCACCCGTTCCTGGGGCTGGGCGATCAGGGTCGCGGCAAGTGAGCTACGCGAGCGGCTCGCCCTGGGCGGCGCGATTGCGCCGGAGGGGATCACCACACGGTCGGACACCTCCCAGGCCGTCGGCGCGCTGACGCAGAAGGAACGGCACGCCTTCGGGGCGCAGTTCGCCGAGGTCGCCGTGGATGTCACCAGCGGGGAGGTGCGGGTGCGGCGGATGCTCGGCATCTTCGCCGCGGGCCGGATCGTCAACCCGCTGACCGCACGCGGGCAGTTCGTCGGCGGGATGGTCTGGGGCCTGTCGATGGCGCTGCACGAGGAGGCGGTCAGGGACCGGGCCACGGGTGGCCATGTCGGCGCCGACCTGGCCGGTTACCACTTCGCCGCCCATGCCGACGTACCGCACATCGAGGCGGACTGGGTGGACGACCCGGACCCGGACGACCCGGTCGGCATCAAGGGCATCGGCGAGATCGGAGTCGTCGGAGCCGCGGCGGCGGTCGCCAACGCGGTCTGGCACGCGACCGGCGTACGCCACCGGAACCTGCCGATCCGCCCCGACCGCGTGCTGCTCGCGGGTACGGACCTCGCGGGCGTGGACGGAGACCGGGATGCTTGACATCGCCGACGAGCTGCATCGGTGGGTCGAGGAGGGCCGGGACTTCGCCGTCGCCACCGTCGTGAGCGTCGGCGGCAGCGCGCCGCGCGGTCCCGGGGCTGCCCTGGCGGTCGACAGCCGCGGCACGGCCATCGGCTCGGTCTCCGGCGGTTGCGTGGAAGGCGCTGTGTACGACCGTTGCGTCCAGGCACTCGAGGACGGCCGGACGGTGCTCGAACGATTCGGCTACAGCGACGAGGACGCCTTCGCGGTGGGGTTGACCTGCGGCGGGGTCATCGAGGTCCTGGTCACGCCGGTGGGCGCGAACGCGCCGGGCCGGCCGACGTTCGCGGCGGCGCTGTCGGCCGCGTCCCGGGGAGCGGCGGCGGCCGTCGCCCGGGTGGCCCGAGGTCCGGTGGAACTGCTCGGCAGGGCGCTGCTCGTCCACCCCGACGGGTCGTACGAAGGAGACCTGGGCGGCCACCCGGACCTGGACCGGGTGGCGGTGGACGAGGCCCGCGCGCTGCTCGCCATGGGCCGCACCGGCACCGTGGACGTCTCGGAGGACGGTGCGCGCTGCCCGGGGGGCCTGACACTGTTCGTCGAGTCGAGCGTGCCGCCGCCCCGCATGATCGTCTTCGGTGCCGTCGACTTCGCCACGGCGCTGGTACGCGTGGGCAAGTTCCTCGGCTACCAGGTGACCGTCTGCGACGCCCGCCCCGTCTTCGCCACCCGGGCCCGCTTCCCCGAAGCCGACGAGATCGTGGTCGACTGGCCGCACCGCTACCTCCGGCGCACCGGGACCGACGACCGCACGGTCCTGTGCGTGCTCACCCACGACGCCAAGTTCGACGTACCGCTGCTGGAGGTGGCTCTGCGGATGCCGGTGGCGTTCGTCGGCGCCATGGGCTCGCACCGCACTCACCGGGACCGGGACCGCCGACTGCGCGAAGTCGGGCTCACCGAGCGGGAGTTGGCCCGCCTCAGATCCCCGATCGGGCTCGACCTCGGTGCCCGTACGCCCGAGGAGACCGCCCTGTCCATCGCCGCGGAGATCGTCGCGGTGCGAGAGGGTGGAACGGGTGCGCCGCTGACCGGCTCCCGGACACCCATTCACCGTGACAAGGGTGGCCGGGGGACCGAAGGGGTCGGGACGCGGGAGGCCGCCTGACTTCTGCGCGACGGATCCCGAACGGTCGTTCTGGTGATACCGCCGGTCACCCGCCGGTCGGCGCGGGCCGGGAGGTCGGGGAGGCGTGGTGGCGGAGCTCGGTCCCGGGGTGTCGGACTGGCAGGTCCTGGTCGTGCCCCGCATCTCTTGAGGGACGCGCCGGGAAGTTCAGGCCCCCGAGGCCGAGCTCGCGAGCCAGTCGTACGCGACGCGCGCCGTGAACTCGGCCTGGCCGCCGCGCAACAGCAGCCCGGCGTCGGCGAACGCCGGGTCATCGGCCTGCGCGGCGACGTACGGGATCGCGATGCAGCGCATCCCGGCCGCGTGCGCGGCGGCGGCGCCCGGTGCGGCGTCCTCGAGGACCACGCAGTCCGCCGGGGCGGCGCCCAGTCGGCGGGCCGCCTCCAGGAAGACGTCGGGGGCCGGCTTTCCGTGCGTGACCTCGTCGGCCGAGACGACGGTCGGCAGGTGGGCGGCCAGGCCCGTGCCCGTCAGGATCGCCTCGATGGCGGCGGGCGAGGAGCCCGAGGCCACGGCCATCGGGACGCCCTCACCGGCCAGCAGTTCCACGAACCTGCGCATCTGCGGGTACACGCGCGTGGAGGCGCGGGCCAGTTCCAGATAGCGGCGGTTCTTGTCGGCCAGCAGGGTGTCGAGCGGGGCCCGCAAGCCGTAACGCTCCTTCCAGAGCGCGAGCGTCTCCCGGGTGCTGATGCCGACGTACTGCTCGTGGTCGTCCCAGGTGAAGTCCCTGACGCCCTGCGCGGCGAGCGTCAGACGCCCGGCCTCGAAGTAGTTCGGCTCGCTGTCCACGAGTGTTCCGTCGAGATCGAAGATGACCGAGGTGCTTTTGAGAGTGCTCATGGGGTCCAGGATGCCAAGGCGCTACCGGTCGCAGTCGATCACCCTTTCGAGGCGCGGCCGATCGACTCCACCAGCGGCAGCACCCGATGCGGGACGCGCTCACGCAGCGCCACCTCGGTGCGGGTGCGTACGACGCCGGGCATGCTGATGAGCGCCTGGATCACATCCTCCAGGTGTGCGTTGTCGCGCGCCACGACCCGCGTGAGCAGATCGCCGCCGCCCGTGATCGAGAACGCCTCGATGATCTCCGGCACGGCGGCGAGCGCGTCGCCCACCTCGTCGAGATGGCCCTGCGTGACCTCGATGTGCACAAAGGCGAGGACAGGGTGGCCGAGTGCCGCGGGGGACAGTGAAGGGCCGGAGCCGGTGATCACGCCGTCCCGCTCCAGCCGGTCGAGCCGGGCCTGCAGGGTGCCGCGGGCGACGCCGAGCGTACGGGCGTACTCGCGCACGCTGGTGCGGGGCTGCTCCAGGAGCAGCCGCAGGATGCGGGTGTCGAGCTCGTCCACGGCCACGGTTCGTCGGTCTCCCTGCCGTCAAGGTGATCTTCAGCGACTGTACCAATGGCTCAGGCCGGCCCGAGACCGCTGAGCCGGTTCACGCGGCGTGGGTGCGGAAGGCCGGACCCACGACGGTCGGGGTCAGGTGCTGGGTCAGCATTTCGGGACGTCGACGTGACTCCAGTGGTCCATTGGCTCCGACCTGGTGATCACACCGTCGAACCGCTGAGCCAATGGTCCAGTAAACATGGCGCCACTTGAGCCAGTGGGTCCGAGGGTGCTGTGATGTGCGTGTCGATGGCGCTGCGGGTCCCCGCGGCGCCTTTTGCGTGCCGGAACTCGTGCACCGGAGCGTACCGAGGCAAAAGGGGCGGGAAACAGTGCTGAAGAGGATGTTCGTGGCTCCGGATCCGGGACGGCTGCGCCTGCGCGGTGCGACCCGGGCCGTCCTCGGCATCGGTCTGGCGGTAGCCCTGTGCGGCCTCGCCGGTATCTCGCTGGTGGGGGCTGTCACCGGTGGCCTCGCGGCGCTGCTCGCCCTCTTCACGGTCACCGACGCGACCGTGCGCGGACAGATGGCCACGACCGCGCTGCTGCCCGTCGTGGGCCTCCCGGTGCTGAACCTCGCGGCCGGCCTGCACGACCATCCGGTGGCGAGGGGCCTTTTCTGCCTCGCTGTGGTGGGCGTGGGGGTGTACGCCCGACGCTGGGGGCCGCGCGGTCACTCGCTCGGCGTGTTCGCGTTCATGGCCTTCTTCGTGACGCAGTTCCTCCACGCGGCACCTGGACAGCTGCCGGAGCTGTACACGGCCGTGCTGCTGTCCCTGGCCGTTTCCTCGACGGTTCGGTTCGGCCTCTGGTGCTACGAACGTCGGCTGCCGCCCGCCGCGATACCCGCTCCGCCGTCCGGCAGGGGCCTGGCTCGGCCGACCAGCCGCCAGGCGGTCCAGGCGACCGCCGCTGCCGCCTTCGCCCTGCTGGCGGGGCAGTTGCTGTCTCAGGAGCGCTGGTACTGGGCCGTCGGCGCCACATGGTGGATCTTCGTGAACACCACGTCACGAGGCGAGACCCTGATCCGGGGTTTCCGTCGGGTGCTGGGCACGGTGCTCGGCATCGGCCTCGGGCTGGCGGTCGTCATCCCGCTACAGGGTGCGCCCCTGCCCACCGCCGCCCTTGTCGCCGTGTGCGTGTTCGGCATCTTCTACACCGCCGCGGTCTCGTACACATGGATGATGCTCGCGGTGACGGTGATGGCCGAACTGCTGTACGGGCTCCTGGGCGTACTGGATCCGCAGCTGGTCGCACTGCGTCTGGCGGAGACCGGAGTCGGCGCCATCGGTGCCGCGCTGGCGGTCCTGTTCGTGCTGCCCATCACCACCCATGCCACCACGGACGCCTGGATAGCGCGGGCCCTGCGCTGTGTCCATGCCTGCACGGCCGAGGCCGCGACCCGCCTGCAGGGCTCCACCACCGCCGACCCGGCCGCACGGGTCGCGGAACTGGAGGTATTGCTGAGCAAGGTCCGGCTCTCCGTCGTGCCCCTGGTCCACCCGCTCAACCCGATGCGCGCCCGTGGCCGACGGGCACGTCACGTCCTTGCCGCACTGGACAGCTGCGCTCACGAAGTGCGTGGGCTGGCCGTCATCGCCGCGGATCCCGTGGCTTCCTGGGATGCCCGACTCACCGCCGCGTGCGAGCGAGTCGAGAGGGCCGTCGAGGCGCTCACCTCGCCGGGGAGTCCGTGGGCCGAGATCCCGGTGAACGCCCGGGCGGCCGTGCTCCCGGCGGAAGAGCCGGCACTCGCGCACGTTCACGGGCTGGAACGGGCACTGGACGAACTCGCCGCGCCGTTGCGCCACTCCCAGGAGTCGAGACTGGTCCGTGCGTGACGTACGGCGCTGAAGCGATCGACACCGGCGCACGCTGATCGTCAACGCCGGTTTGCCGTACGGGCCGCTCGGCGCACGGCGGCACCGCGGCGGCGGTCGTACGGACCACAGGCAACGCTGCCGCGGACGCTGCGCCGAGTGCGGCAGAGCCCGAGGCACTACCGGGGCGCTCACGGACATGCCTCGCGCCCCAGGTGTATCCGCTCAGCCCGATGCGGGCGCATGGGGCGAGGCCCGCGGGCTTCTGGTCCGGACCACAGATCATCCACTGCTACCGTCGGCGCCGAACAGCGCAGGACCGAGAGGGGACGACAGTGGCAGACGGCGGCGGGCGGGAGCAGCGGGCGTTCATCGGCTCGTTCACAGCGGCGGGAGGCCTGGGCGTCCTCACCGCGGCCGTGCACCGAACCAGCGGCGCGCTGACCGTCCTGAGCGTGGTGGACGGCGTACCCGACCCCTCGTACCTCGCGCTGTCGCCCGCGCGGGACATGCTCTACGCGGTCAGCGAGACGGCCGACGGCGCCGTGGCCGCGTACCGCGTGACCGGCGACGAGCCCGAGCCGACGGGGCCCTTGGTGTCGGTCGGCGGCAGCGGCCCCACGCACCTCAGCGTCTTCGCCGGACACGTCCTGACCGCCAACTACGGCTCCGGCAGCGTCACCGCCGTGCCCGTCCGCGGCGACGGCGCACTCGTCGGCGCCGCTTCCAGCGTGCTCCAGCACACCGGCTCGGGCCCGCACACCCCGCGCCAGCAGAGCCCGCACGTCCACCAGGTACAGCCGGACCCGACCGGTCGCTGGGCGGTGAGCGTCGACCTCGGCACGGACTCCGTGCGGATCTGCGCCCTGGACGGCGGGACGCTCACGCTGCACCGCGAGATCGCGCTGCGGCCCGGCTCAGGGCCCCGCCACCTGGCCTTCCATCCGCGTGGCGAACACGCGTACGTACTCAACGAACTGGCGCCCACCGTCACGGTCTGCCGCTGGAACGCAGCGGAGGGCTCGCTGCGGCCCGTCGGTGAGACGCCGGTGCTGCCGGGTGTCCCGGACGGTGACGCCTACCCCTCGGGCATCGTGGTGTCGCCCGACGGCCGCTTCGTGTGGACCGCCACACGCGGCCAGGACGTCGTCTCCGTGCTCACGCCCGACGCGGTGGGCGAGGGGCTGAGGCTGGTTGCCACGGTGCCCTGCGGGGGCACCTGGCCACGCGCGCTGGCACTCGACCCCTCGGGACGCTTCCTGTACACGGCGAACGAGCGCTCCGGGGACGTGACCTGGTTCGCGGTCGACCCGGACACGGGTGTGCCGCGGCGGGGCGGCTCGGTGAGGGTCCCGGCGGCGTCCTGCGTGGTCTTCGGCTGACCCAGGGGGTGTCGTTTGGATCACCCCGGGTCCGCGACGCCTGGCACGCCACCTCGCCGCATCGGACGGTGATACGAGACGTCGTGATACGCGGCAAGGGCCCGCTCCCAAGAGGAGCGGGCCCTTCTGCCTTACCGGAGGCGGCTGGGTCAGCGGACCGGCGCGCCCTGGGGCTGCTGCGGCGCGATGCCCAGCGCCGTCGTGTACTGGGCCAGCGCGAGCTTGCCGATCGCCGGGTACGGGCCGAGCGCCTCGGCAGCGGCGCAGCCGACCTCCTTGGCGGCCGCGTCGAGCAGACCGGCGTCGATCTCCGGGCCGATCAGGTACGGCGCGAGTGCCAGCTGCTGGGAGCCCGAGTTGCGCAGCTGCTCGGCGGTGGCCGCGATCGCGCCCTCCTCGTCGAGCGCTGCCGCCATCACCGGCACGGCGAGCCGCGCGGCGAGCAGCATGCCGGTGATCCCGGCCGCCTGCACGGCCTCCTCGCCGCCCACGGAGGCGAGGATGATGCCGTCCGCGGCCGTCGCCACGGTGAACAGCCGGGCACGGTCGGCGCGCGCCAGACCCGCCTCGGACAGGCGCACGTGCAGCGCCTCCGCGAGCAGCGGGTGGGGGCCGAGCACATCAGCCAGGTCGGCCGCGACACGGCTCTCCATGACGGCCTGGCGGACCCGGCGCAGCAGCGCGTTGTCCGGACCGGCTAGCAGCGGGACGACGACGGCGACGGGGCCGTCGGGCCGGGCCACGTCCGCACCTGCGGCAAGGGCCTGCTCATAGCGGGCGGTGCGCTCCTCGGAGGCACGCGCGAGCACGGACTGCAGCGTGGGGAACTCGGCGTCGTCCCCGTCGAGGTACCCGATGCGGGCGTCGAGGCCGGGCAGCTCGGAGCGTGCGATGCTCACGACCTCCTCGGCGAGGCTGCGCGTGGCCGCGCTGGAAGTGCCCGGCACCGCGAGGACGAGCGCGGGCGCGCCCTCGGGAGCCGCCAGGGGTTCCGGACGGCGGTGCCGCCCGGGCTGGCGGGGTCGCGGCATTCGTACTGGCAGGCCGGACGCGGGCCCAGTGGGGGAGCTCATGGCGCCGCATGTTACTTGTTTCTTGGGCTCCCCTGTTCGGGGAGGGTGCAGGTGAGCGGTATCCGTCCGCTTTTGTCTGATGAGTTACGTGTGGATCAGAAATGATCAGTACCGTGGCACTTGCTCGTCCGGTACGGCGTTGCCTTACGCGGTCCTCTCGGACGTCCCGGTGACGATGTGCAGCATCCGTTCGTCGCGGGGGAGCGTGAATCGGTCGTCGGCCAGGTCGACGGCGATGCGCACGGCACCGTCCAGGGGGTCGCCCGCCGCCGGTACCTGCCGCGCATGCGGCAATTGTCCCGCCAGTTCCTCGCGCAGCGGTACGAGGAGGGGATCGCCCATCTTGAACAGGCCCCCGGTGAAGGCGACTTGGGCCTCGCTGACGTCCGGGCACACCGCAGCCGCGGACTCGGCCATGTGCCGGGCGGCCGCGCGCAGGATGTCCGACGCCACCGGGTCGCTCGCGGCGCACGCGGCCACTTCCGGAGCGAACGAGGCGAGCACGGCGGGCCGGTCGGGACGTGGGTAGAGCTTTCCCGGCAGTCCTGGCACCGGCCCGAATCTCTCCTGCGCCCGCGCCAGCAGCGCCACCGATCCGCCACGGCGCCCGTCGAACGCCCGTACGGCTGCCTCGAGCCCGGCACGGCCGATCCACGCCCCGCCGCCGCAGTCGCCGAGCAGATGGCCCCAGCCGTCCGCTCTGCGCCAGCTCGCCAGGTCGGTCCCGACCGCGATCATGCCCGTACCCGCGGCGATCACCGCGCCCGGCTGCCGACCGAGTGCGCCCGTGTACGCGGTCACCGCGTCGGCGGCCAGCGCGAGCCGCCGCACGCCCAGTTCGCGCCCCAGCGCCGACGGGAGTTCGGCGCGCAGCCTGTCGCCGAGTGTGGCCAGGCCGGCCGCGCCGACGGCGACGGCCGCGAGCTCGTCCACCCCGACCTCGGCCATCAACCGCCCTGCCATCGGGAGCAGTTGCTCCAGCAGGTGGTCGGCGTCGATGCCGCGAGGGCCGGTGCGTACCGGTTCCTCGGACGTGAGCGGACCCACGCGGCGCGTGCCGGGGCCGCCGCGCAGGACGAGCACCACGCGCAACCCCGAACCCCCGGAGTCCACGCCCAGCACTGCGGAGTTCGTCACCGCGGGCGCCCGTCATGACGGCGACGGTGGGGCGGCTTGTTCACTGGTCGCAACTGGCTCCCGTCCTCCCTGCTGACAGGCTCGGTGATCTGGTGGACCGGCTCGAAGACCTCGAACGAGGAGGAAGACTAGCGCCGTGCGGCGGCCGCGTGTGCGGCGGCTTCTTTGTGTGTAGGGCCCTGGTGTGTGCCAGTAGAGTGGCGCGTCGTGGCACCACGACCTTTGCATGAACTCATCGAAGCAGGCTGGGCGAAGGCTCTCGAACCTGCCGCCGGACGCATTGCCGCCATGGGGGACTTCCTCCGGGCCGAGATAGCTGCCGGCCGGACCTATCTTCCGGCGGGGGCGAATGTGCTGCGGGCCTTCCAGCAGCCCTTCGATGACGTCCGCGTGCTGATCGTCGGCCAGGACCCCTATCCCACACCGGGGATGGCCATCGGCTTGAGCTTCGCCGTGTCGCCCGAGGTGCGTTCGCTGCCGGGCAGCCTGGAGAACATCTTCCGGGAACTGCATACGGACTTGGGGCTGCCCAGGCCGTCCAACGGCGATCTGACGCCATGGACCGAGCAGGGGGTGCTGCTGCTCAACAGGGCGCTGACGACGGCTCCACGCAGCCCGGCTGCACATCGCGGCAAGGGCTGGGAAGAGGTCACCGAGCAGGCGATCCGGGCGCTGGCCGCGCGCGGCACGCCGCTGGTGTCGATCCTGTGGGGGCGTGACGCCCGCAATCTGCGGCCGCTGCTCGGAGATCTCCCGGCGATCGAGTCGGCCCATCCGTCGCCGATGTCGGCCGATCGTGGATTCTTCGGCTCGCGCCCGTTCAGCCGGGCCAATGAGCTGCTGGTGAGGCAGGGCGCGCAGCCGGTGGACTGGCGCCTGCCGTAGAGCACTGTCGTCGCAGCGGCCGAGTCTCTTCACCCAACTGACTCCTGGCCTGGTTGGAGACGGCTTGTATGACGTTCGGGGACCGTCCTTGCTCGTGCTGGGGCGGTCTCTGGCTTGCGCGGATCGATCCGTGGGGATCACGCGGTGCGAGACGCCAAGACCTGTCCGGCCGATCAATTCGCAGGAAAGCAGCGGTGCCTGCCACACCCCGCGACTGCGGCATGATCGGCCGGACAGGTCCTAGGGGAATCCGGCTGTAGGGGACTCCGGAGCCTCAGCCGACGACCGCGGCGCGCACGCACAGCACGTCCGGCAGGTGCGAGGCCAGCTGCCGCCAACTGTCCCCGTCGTCCGCCGACGCGTACACCTCACCATTGCGATTGCCGAAGTACACGCCCGCCGGGTCCGCGCCGTCCGTCCACAGCGCGTCGCGCAGCACCGTGCCGTAGTGATCCTCGGTCGGCAGTCCGGCTGTCAGCGGCTGCCAGCTCTTGCCCGCGTCGGCCGTACGGAAGACGCGACATCGCCGGCCGGCGGGCACGCGGTCCACGTCCGCGTTGATCGGGAAGACGTACGCCGTGTCGCCACGGTGCGGATGCGCGGCCACCGCGAACCCGAAGGTGGACGGCAGGTCCGCGCCGATGTCGATCCAGTGGGCGCCCGCGTCGTCGCTGCGGTACACACCCCAGTGGTTCTGCAGATAGAGCCGGTCCGGAGTCGACGCGTCCCGTGCGATCTTGTGCACGCACTGGCCGAACTCCGGGTTCGGATCCGGCAGGAACACCGCGGAGACACCGGAGTTGGACGGTGCCCAGCTCGCGCCGCCGTCGTGGGTACGGAACACCCCTGCCGCGGACACGGCGACCGTCACGGCCAGCGGGTCGCGCTTGTCGGTGAGGATGCTGTGCAGTCCTTCCCCGCCGCCGCCCGGCACCCACTTCGACCGCGTCGGGTGCTCCCACAGCGGGCGCACCAGCTCGAAGGACTCACCGCGGTCCTCGGAGCGGTACAGCGCGGCCGGCTCGGTGCCCGCGTACACCACCGCCGGGTCGGCCGCCGCCGGGTGCAACTGCCACACCCGCTCCAGCGAAGCCCCGGTGTCCTTGGGGAACTTGACCGCAGGCTGCGCCGGTTCGGCCCAGGTCCGGCCCAGGTCGTCGGAGTGGAAGACGGACGGTCCCCAGTGCGCGCTGTCGCCTCCGGCCAGCAGTCGTGGCGTCTCGCCACGGGTGTCGATCGCGACCGAGTACACGGCCTGCGCGTTGAAGTACGGACTCTCGTCGAATTCCCAGGCGCCGCCGCGCCTGCGCCCGATGAACAGTCCTTTGCGTGTGCCCACGGTGAGCAGTACGTCGGCCATGCCGACCACCTCCGCGACGTCGTTGTCCCAGACAACGCCAGTCTGCACCCCGGCACTGACAGTCTCCCTGAACGTGGCATCACCGCAGGCCGGGGGCAGTGTCGTCGATCACCGGCGGCGGGTTTCGCGGCCTGTGTGAGCGCCGGTACGGGGTGGTTGGACTCCTGGCACGGGCGGGTTGCCGGACTCGTTGTGAGCATCGGAGGGACCGCTCCCGTATGTGAGGGCGATGTGGCATGTCCGTGCGGTCGTGAGGAGGATGCCATTGATGGCGGCATTCCGTGGTCCGAAGGTTCCGAAGGTGTGGCTGTGGCGATGGCGGCGCAATCCGCTGCGGCGTCGCAGCGACACCCTGGAGGCCTGCATCGTGCTCGGTGCCTGGGTGCTCACCGTCCTCGGCGGGGTGCTCGCCGGTCTGCTGGCGACGCAGTCCGTGGAGGACGGCCTGGCACGGGAGCGGGCCGAGTGGCACTCCGTCCTCGCGTTGCTCACCGAGGACGTGTCGGGGGCGACCGAGCCGGCGACCGGCGCCGACATGGTGTGGGCGAAGGTTCACTGGACCGCGGCGGACGGCACACCGCACGCGGGTCAGGCGCGGGTGCCCGTCGGAAGCTCCGCGGGCACCTCGGTCAGTGTGTGGACGGACCTCGACGGTCGGCTCGTCACCAAGCCCGCCACCCCGTCCCAGGCCCGGATGAGGGCCTTACTGGTGGGAACCCTGATGGGCGTGAGTGTCGCGGCCGTGCCCTTCGTCGGCGGGCGGCTCGTGCGCGGACGTCTGGAACGGCGGCGCATGGACCGATGGGACGAGGAGTGGCAGCGGATCGGGCCCCTGTGGGGGCGGAAAACGGGCTGAGCGGAGGAGGAGGCCCCGGCAGTGCCGGGGCCGCGCGTCCGTGGCCGCGAACGCGCAGGTGCGTCTGCGCCCGCTGGTCACTCAGCTCGGCGGACGCGCGAGGCGGATCGGTCCGCCGGGGTGGTCGCTGTCGCCGGTCAGGCCGGGGCGTGGCTCCTTTCCGGAGTCACCACCGGTGCGGTGGTCCGGGCAGCCGCTGCTCCATGCGGACCGCCGTGTCCTGGATCTCCCGCTTGCCGCGCCCGCTGAGATTGCCGTACCCGACCGTCTCCATCGCCGCCGGCGGCGAACGCACCTGTGGGCTGAACCCCTTCCCGGCACGGGTGAGTTCGCCCTCACTGTCGGCCTTGTCCCACAGCTGGAGGATCAGATCCCCGTCCTCCCCGCCGGTCGCCGTGCGCGAACCGTGCCGGGACACGTTCTGTGTGAACACCGGGACGAATCCCTTGGCCGAGACGGGACTTGTCGGTCGACCTCGATCGGTCGGTCGACGCGGTTGACGAGGCGCGCATGCCCCGCCGGACCCCCCGAAACTTAATGCATATGATATGCAGGTGCATAGCTACAGCATCAGATCGGCCACCCCTGACGACCTGGACGGCGCGCGTGCCGTGATGCTCGACACCGTCTACCGCGACTTCGGTACGGGATACGTCCCGCGCTGGCACGGCGACATCATCGACCCGTGCGCCGCCTACCTCGACCCCGCGCGGCATACGCTGCTCGTCGCGGTCGACGGACGCGACGGCGCGATCGTGGCGACGGCCGCGCTGGACTCGCGTGGCCCGGCGCATCCGCCCAACCCGCGCCACCTGGCCGCACGTTACCCATCGGGGGAGACCGCGCAACTGCGCCGCGTGTACGTCCGCCCCGAGCATCGGCGACGCGGCCTGGCCCGGCGGCTGGTCCATGAACTGCTCGGCTTCGCGGCCGCGGACGGCGGCTATCACGCGGTGTATCTGCATACGGATCCGACGGTGGCGGGCGCCGAGGGGTTCTGGCGGTCGCTGGGCAAGGTCGTGTGCGATGAGCGGGAGGGGTCGGGTGGCGGCCAGGCGATCGTCCATTTCGAGGTCTCGCTCCCTTCGTGAAAATGATTGTCATGTAGTCTTCTGTTGTCCCCCGCCTGTGACATCACCCGAAGAACGAGGCCCATGCGCCCTGTCCACCGCCGACGACTCGCCGCCGGTCTGCTGCTCGCCCCGCTTCTCTCCGGCTGCTTCGCCTCCAACGGCGACGAGTCGTCATCTCCCTCCGCGGACGGCGCCCGGCTGCGGGTGGCGCTGGCCTTCCCGCCGGCCGAGAACTTCTCCCCGTACGGCAGCGATGCCACCCTCCTCAGCCGCCTCGGCGTGACCGAAGGGCTCACCGGTCTTGACGCGAACGGCGCCGCGGCGCCCGCGCTCGCGGAGTCCTGGACCCGCGAGAGCAGCCGCAGTTGGCTGTTCATCCTGCGCGAGGCGACCTTCCAGGACGGCACCGACGTCACGCCGTCCGCCGTCGCGGCCGCCCTCACCCATGCCGCCGGAGCGAAGGTCGCGCCCGCCGCCCTGTCCGGGGTCGACCTCACGGCGAAGGCCGCGGGCAGCCATCGGGTACGGATCACCACCGCCGACCCCGACCCCGCACTGCCACTGCGCCTGTCCAGCCCCGGCCTCGCCGTGCTCGCGGCGAAGGCGTACGGGAAGGCAGGCGCCGTCGACCCGGTCGGCACCGCCACCGGTCCCTTCGCGCTCACCCGGACCACCGGCACCACCGCGGCCACGCTCGACCGCTTCGACGACTACTGGGGCGGTCGCGCCCAAGCCTCCGGCATCGACGCCAAGTTCATAGCCGACGGCACGGCCCGCACCAACGCCCTGCGGACCGGCGAGGTGGACATCGTGGAAGCCGTTCCGGTCTCCCAGGCCGCCTCCCTCGCCAAGGGCACGGCGCGCGAGACCGCCACCACGCGCACCACAGGCCTGTACCTCAACACCGAGTCGGGCCCCTTCGAGGACGCGGGGCTGCGGGCGGCGGTGCGGGCGGCCGTCGACACCTCGGCGCTGGCCAAGGGGGTGTACGAGGGACACGCCGACCCCGGCGTCGGAGTCTTCGGACCCGCTGTGACCTGGGCTCAGAGCAAGCGCGTGCAGCCGGACGGCCGCGCCCGGGCCGCAGATCCCGATGGCACCTCGGTCACCCTCGCCACGTACGACAACCGGCCCGAACTGCCCGAGGCGGCCCAGGTCCTCAAGCAGCAACTGGAACAGGCCGGTTTCAAGGTGAAGCTGGTGGTGCGTGAGTATTCACGGATCGAAAGCGACGTCCTGGCCGGGAAGTTCGACGGGTTCGTCTCCGCCCGCAACACCCTGCTCGACACCGGTGACCCCGTCTCCATCCTCGCCAGCGACTTCACCTGCGACGGCGGTTACAACCTCGCGCTGCTGTGCGACAAGTCCGTCGACCGGGCCGTCGACCGGGCCGAGGGCGTGAGCGACGTCGAGCGGCGGCGGGACGCGACGATGACGGCCGAGGCCGCGATCCTCGGCACCGACGCGCTCGTCCCGCTCGTCCACCAGCGGATCGTCACCGGCGTCACCACCTCCGTACGGGGCGTGCTCCTCGACCCGTACGAGCGTGCCCTCGTCGGCACCGGCACCCGGCGTTGAGCGCCGCGACACCATGAAAATAGGCAAGGCCCTCGCCCGGGGCGGCGGCCCCACCCTGCTCTGGCGCGCCGTCCTCACCGCACTCCTCCTCTGCGGGATCGGCCTGCTGCCCTGGCTGTCGCGCACCGACCCCGCACTCACCGTGCTCAAGGCACGGTCGGCGGAACGTGCCCCGAGTCCGGAGGTGTTGGCGGCAGTGCGGGACGAACTCGCATTGGACGCCGGTCCGTTGGGGTTGCTGGGTCAGTGGTTCGGCGGGCTGCTGCACGGTGACGCGGGCCGCTCGTGGATCTCCGGCGCCGAGGTCGCGCCGTCCGTCACCGAGGCCTTGGGCGTCTCGCTGCTGCTGATGGCCGGGGCGTTGACGGTGGCCGTCGCCACGGCCGGTTCGGTGTGCGCACGCACGCTGCGGCGGGGAGCGGGGCGCCGTCTCGCCGGCCGTCGCCGCGGTGGCGACGGCGCCGCGCTGCTGGCCTCGCTGCCCGAGTTCCTGACGGCGTCGGTGCTGGCCACCGTCGTGGGTGTGCAACTCGGCTGGCTGCCCGCGCTCGGCTGGTACGGGCCGCGGTGGACGCTGCTGCCCGCGCTCGCGCTCGGCCTGCCCGCCGGGGCGCTGCTCGGGCGGATGCTCGACGACCTGCTGCCCAGTGCCTTCGCCGAGCCCTGGGCCCTCGCCGCGGCCGCACGTGGTGTGTCCGGCCGGAGCATCGCGCGTCAGTCGGTGCGCCGCTGTGTTCCCGGACTGCTGCCGAATCTGGGGCTGTTCGTGGTCGGTCTGACCGGCGGCGCCGTCGCCGTGGAGCAGATCTTCGACATCCCCGGCCTCGGCCGGACCACCCTCCAGGCAGCCCTCGCCCAGGACCTTCCCGTCCTCCAGGCCGGCACCCTGGCCCTCGTCCTGCTCGCCGCGGTCGCCGGGGGAGTCGTCCGCCTCACCGCCCGACTCCTGATCGGCCCCGCCCTGCGCGACGGTTCCCTCCAGTCCTTGCACCGCCCGGCGCCGACCGCACCCAGGACCGCGCCGCTGCTGTACGGCGCCGCGCTGCTCGGCGTGATGGCGCTCGGTCTGCCGCGCGACCCGCTCGCCCTGGACACGACCCTGCGTCTCCAACCTCCGTCCTGGGCCCACCCGTTCGGCACCGACGCGCTGGGCCGTGACGTACTCGCCCGGATCGCCCACGGCGCCTTGGACACCCTCGCCCTCGCCCTCGCGATCAGCGCCGCCGCCCTGCTGACGGGACTGCTGCTGGGCCTCGTACCCCGCTTCTCGGGACCTCTCGTCGACACCGTCAACGCCCTGCCCCCGGTACTCGCCGCGCTCCTCGTCACGGCGGTCACCGGCAGCGGCCCGGAGACGCCCGCGCTGGCCGTGGCCGCCGTCGCCTGGGCCCCACTGGCCGCGCACACCGCGGCGCTGCTGCGACAGGAGCGCGCCACCACGCACTTGCTCGCCACCCGCGCCCTGGGCGCGGGCCCTTTCCACCTCCTGCGCCACGAACTGCTCCCCGCCGTCGTGCCGCCCGTCACCCGCCACGCCCTGCTCCGGCTGCCCGGCATCGCCCTGGCTCTGGCCGCCCTCGGCTTCCTCGGTCTCGGCGCCCAGCCCCCGTCCCCCGAATGGGGCCTGCTCCTCGCCGAGAACCAGCCCTACGTGGAGCGCGCCCCCTGGGCCGTCCTGGCCCCGGCCGCCGTACTCGCCCTGCTCGGCGCGTTGGCGGTGACCGCGGCGGACGGCGTACGCCGACCGTCGCCCATCGGGCGCCGGTGGGCATCCCGCCGTACGGCACTCCCCTCGGACGGTGGTCGGGAAGCACCATGACCGTGATGGTCACAGCGACGTGGCGGTCGCGCGGAGGGCCGATGACTACCGAATCGTCGTTGCCGGCGCGAGCGCCGGTGTATGCCTCGTGCGGTGGGCACCGTATTACGGCAGATGCCAAACTACGAGAGGTCTCGTACGATGAAGCTCGTAACGACTCGATGGTTGGAGCCGCCGTGACGACCGCAGCCCCCGCAGGCGGCAGCCGTGTTCTTCCGCACCCCCCGCGCGCGGAGATCCGTCTGGAGAGTGTGCTGCACGCGTTGTCCGACCCGGTGCGGCTGCGGATCGTGCGAGAGCTCGCCGCCGACGGCGACGAGCTGACCTGTTCGCGCTTCGACCTGCCGGTCACCAAATCCACCACCACGCACCACTTCCGGGTGCTCCGCGAGAGCGGGGTGATCCGGCAGGTCTACCGGGGCACGGCCAAGATGAACGCCCTGCGCAAGGGCGACCTAGACCACGTCTTCCCGGGGCTTCTCGACAGCGTGCTCGCCGCCGCCGGCCGACAGGCCGACCGCCTCGGCTGAACCCGCCTTCCCCGGCAGGTGGTTGAAGAGCAGGTTCAATACGATCGCCGTCAGGCACCCCGCGCTGATCCCGCTGTTCATCACTGTCTGGAACCAGTCCGGGAACTTCTCGTACACCGTCGGCACCCCGACCGGCAGTATGCCCACGGCCACCGAAACGGCCACGACGGTCAGGTTGTGGTTGTCCTCGAAGTCCACCTGGGCCAGCGTCCGCAGCCCGCTCGCGGCGACCGTTCCGAACATCACCAGGCCCGCGCCGCCCAGCACCGGCGCCGGTATCGCCGCGACCACCGCGCCCAGCTTGGGCAGCAGGCCGAGCAGGACGAGGATGCCGCCCGCGGCGGCGACGACCCAGCGGCTGCGGACGCGGGTCATGCCGACGAGGCCCACGTTCTGCGCGTACGCCGTGTAGGGGAAGGTGTTGAACACCCCGCCGAGGACGGTCGAGAGGCCGTCGGCCCGCAGGCCGTCGGAGAGCGTGCGCGGCTCGATCTTCCGGTCGGTCATCTCGCCGACCGCGATGAGGTCACCCGTGGTCTCGGTCATCGTCACCAGCGCCACGACCAGCATCGAGATGATCGCCGAGGCATGGAAGGTGGGCGCCCCGAAGTGGAACGGCGTGCTGATGCCCACCCAGTCGGAGTCCCCGACCCCGCCGAAGTCCGTGAACCCGAACGGCACCGCGACCGCGAGGCCCACCGCGATGCCGATCAGCACCGCGATCCGGCTCAGGAAGGCCGGGGCGAACCGCTGCACGCCCAGCACCACGGCGAGGACGAAGCCCGCGAGCGCCAGGTTCTTCGGCTCGCCGAAGTCCTCCGCGCCCGCGCCGCCGGCCGCCCAGTTGCCCGCCACCGGCAGCAGCGACACTCCGATGATCAGGATGACGGTGCCCGTGACCAGCGGCGGGAAGAAGCGCAGCAGCCTGCCGAATACCGGCGCCAGCAACACGATCGCGAGGCCCGCGACGATCACCGACCCGTAGATCGCGGGCAGTCCGCCGCCGGTCGTCCCGATGAGCACCATGGGCGAGACCGCGGCGAAGGTGCAGCCCTGCATGATCGGCAGTCGTACACCAAAGCGCCAGAATCCCACGCACTGGATGAGCGTCGCGATACCGCAGACCAGGAGGTCCGCGGTGATCAGATACGCCAGATCGGCGGGCGACAGCTTCATCGCCCCGCCCACGATCAGCGGAACGGCCACCGCGCCCGCGTACATCGCGAGCACGTGCTGCAGCCCGAAGGCGGCCAGTTGGCGTACGGGTGGGACCTCGTCGACGGGATGCACGGGTGCGGCGGTTGCCATGGACGCTCCAGGGGCGGCGGGCGGGGGCGGGGGGTGGTTCAACAGGACGAGACCGTAAGGGGCTTGAACAGTTTGTTGATTTCCGGCCTGTTGCCGATATGTGTCATGCCCATCGACTTATGCCGCACCCGCAGACGCGAACACAACCTCGCGAACACAACCTCGCGAACGCGACGTCGCCCACCCGACGTCGCCCACCCGACGTCGCCCACCCGACGTCGCCCACCGGACGCCGCTAAGAAGTCCTCGCTGTTTGCGCCGCCGCCACCAGCGACGTCCAGTCGGGCAGCTTGACCACACTCCGCCCGAGCGAGGCCCCGAGCTCCGCCTCCGCGCGCTCGATCGCCTGCCATCCGGCCCACTCGACCGGCGCCGACCCGGCGGCCCGAAGCGCCGCGAGCGGATCCTCGGGCACTTCCCGTCGTACGAGCTCGCGGGCGTCCTCGAGCAGCGAGGTCACCGTCTCCTTGGCGCACGGCCGGTTGGTGCCGATGACGCCTGTCGGACCGCGCTTGATCCAGCCCGCCACATACTCCCCCGGCGCGATCGCCCCGTCCCGCAGCACACGGCCCGCGAGATGCGGCACCGTGCCGTGCTCCGGGTCGAACGGCAGCCCCTCGAGCGGCACTCCGCGATAACCGACCGAGCGCAGCACCAACTGCGCCTCGATGTCCTCGTACCGCCCCGTTCCCGTCACCCCGCCGCGCCCGTCCGGAGCCGTACGCTCGAAGCGCACCGCGCCCACGCGCTCACCGCCACCGCCGTCGGCCAGCAGTTCCACGGGGCGCAGGAAGAAACGCAGCCGGATCCGGCGGGCCCGGTCCCGCGGCGTCGGCGTCGCCGCCCACCCCCGCAGCACCTCCACATTGCGGCGCTGCGCGGCGGGCAGGGCCGACGGGTCGACGTACTCCGGATCGAGCGCCAACTCCTCGGGGTCCACCACGACTTCGGTGTCCGGCAGAGCGCCGAGCTCGCGCAGCTCCTTGGTGGTGAAGCGGGCCTGCGACGGACCGCGCCGCCCCACCATGCTGATGTCCGTGACCTTGCTCGAGGCCAGCGCGGTGAGCGCCGCCTGCGGGATGTCGGTGGGGCTCAGCTCGGCCGAGCCGCGGGCCAGCATCCGGGTCACGTCGACGGCGACGTTCCCGACGCCGATGACCACGGCCGAGCGTGCGCCGAGCACGAATCCGTCGGCGGCGGAATCCGGGTGCGCGCTGTACCAGGACACGAACTCGGTCGCCGACCAGCTGCCGCGCAGCTCCTCGCCCGGCACCCCGAGACGGCGGTCGGTGGCGGCGCCCACGCAGTAGACGACCGCGTGGTAGAGCTCCCGCAGTCGCGCCGGGGACAGCCCGCCGGGGCCGACCTGGACGCCGCCCAGGAACCGCACCCGTTCGTCCTCCAGGACCGCCCGCAGATTGTTCTGCAGGGATTTGATCTTCTCGTGGTCGGGCGCCACGCCGTAGCGCACCAGGCCGTACGGGCACGGCAGTCGATCGAGGACGTCCACCCTGATCCCGGGCAGCCCGCTCTGCACGAGGCTCTGGGCGGTGTAGACCCCGCTGGGCCCCGAGCCGACGACGGCGACATGCAGCACGCGGAACTCCTTACCCGAAACCCGAACAGCCCGAGGAGGTCGCTGATGGCTCCAGGATCGCACCACCGGTGCTCCGCTGACAGGGTTCGGCGCGCGGCACATCCGTGCGTGTCCGTACATGTTCGTGCGTGTCCGTACGTGTGGAAAGTGATGATGTGGTTACGGTCCGTCTGTGCTGGAAGCATCCTTTCTTCATCTTTCCGGTCGCTGCCGTCCGGACGGTGCGGTGTCGGTGTGGCCCGCGTGGGTGGTGCGGGAGGGCGGGAGCGCCACGTCGTGGTTCCACGTCCGGCTGGCCTTCACCGACGGCGCTCGGGTCGACCTCCTCGCGGTCGCGTCCGAGGCGGGCGTGTCGATCGAGGACGTCCGGGCCCAGCCGCCGCTCTCCCTCGACGATCTCGCGCTGCTCGCCGACTGGATCCAGGAACCGCTCTTCGAGACGTGCGGCCTGCGGACCACGCCGTGGTGCGAGCCGGCGGAAGGGCCCTCGAGCCGGGCCAGGCCCGCGTGGCCGCGTGGTGTCGAAGGACGCCGACTCGTCGCCGAGAAGTACCTCGCGGCCCGTGACGAGGGCTTCGACCCGGTGCTCGCGGTGATGTGCGCGACCGGGCACAGCCGCCGCAGGTCGCTCAGGCTGATCGCCGGCGCGCGCGACGCAGGCTTCCTGGCACCTCGTCACGCCCGCCGATAGGCCTCGTCATGCCCACCGGACGGGTTCGTCACGCTCAGCGGAACGGTTTGTCACGCTCATCCGAACGGTTCGTCACGCTCATCGGGACGGTCGTCACGCCATCCCGCGCATCCTGTTGATCTCGCTCGTCTGCTGGGCGATCACGTCGTCGGCCATCTCCTCGATCTGGAGGTTGTTGCCCTGGGCCTTCACATCCGTGGCCATTGAGATCGCTCCGTCGTGATGCGTGATCATCAGCTTCAGGAAGAGTTCGTCGAACGCCTTGCCCCGCGCCGCGCGCAACGTCCGCAGCTGAGCCTCGGTCGCCATGCCGGGCATCGTCTTGTGTTGGTGCGTCGTGGGGTGCTTCTCGCCGTCGTGCGTCTTGAGCCAGCCCTCCATCGTGGTGATCTCCGGAGCCTGCGCGGCCGTGATCCGGGCGGCGAGCTGCTTCACCGGGCCCGACTTGGCCTGTTCCGGGGCAAGTTCGGTCATCTTCAGCGCCTGCGTGTGATGCTCGATCATCATCCGCGCGTACGCGAAGTCGGCCGAGTTGGGGGAGTCGTCCTCGGCGCGTTGCCGGACGGCGTCCTCGGCGGAGAGCGTCTCGGCCGCTTCGCCGGGCTTGCCGGGCGCGATCACCGAAGGCCCACTCGCTTTGGCGGACTTGGCCGGGTCGTCCGAGTCGCAGCCCGCGAGCGTGAGTACGGCGACCGCCAGCGATGCCGCGACCAGGGGCGCACGGGACGTACGGCGGGAAAGCACATCGACCTCCTGGGGCACACGAACTGACTGAAATCTCACGGGTGTTCATGACCGCTCCGGCGTGCTCACGAACGTTACTGATCAAAAACTTTCATTACGAGTGCGTTGCCACCTGTTGATCAAAGCATGGGTCGGACGATACTGCGGGGGTCCGTGATCCGTTCAACTGCGAACGGCTACAAGGGAGGACGCAGTGACCCTGTCGAAAGATCCCCGAACGCGGCGCAGACGTATGGGAGTTGCCGCCGCGGCGGCCGGACTCCTGGCCGCGCTGCTCACGGCCGGCCCGGCGGCCGCGACACCCGACCCCGGGGACAGCCCCGCCGCGCAGGAGAAGATCTCCCAGAGCGACGCCGCCGAGACGAAGGCCGCGCTGGCGAGCGGCGAGATACCCGGAGTGGACGAGATCGTCCACTCCGACAACATAGAACACCTCGCCAACATCCCCAAGGACGCCCTGCCCGGCACCAATTCGGACCTCGCCTTCCAGGGCAAGTACGCCTTCGCCGGAAACTACGACGGCTTCCGCATCTTCGACATCAGCAACCCGAAGGCGCCCAAGACCGTCGCGCAGGTGCTCTGCCCGGGCTCGCAGAACGACATCTCCGTCTCCGGCAACCTGCTCTTCCTGTCCACCGACTCCTCGCGCAGCGACAACTCCTGCAACAGCACCACGCAGCCCGCGACCGAGAAGTCCTCGTGGGAGGGTATGAAGGTCTTCGACATCAGCGACAAGGCGAACCCGAAGTACGTCGCCGCCGTCGAGACCGCCTGCGGCTCGCACACCCACACGCTGGTGCCCGAGCGCAAGAACGTCTACGTGTACGTCTCCTCGTACTCGCCGAGCGCCACCTTCCCCGACTGCCAGCCGCCGCACGACGGCATCACGGTCATCAAGGTGCCGCGCAGCGCCCCCGAGAAGGCGGCCGTGGTGAGTTTCCCCGTGCTCTTCCCCGGTGAGGGGCCGGACGGCGGCGGCAACCCGGGCTCGCCCACCAACCCGGGTGTCTCCAAGACCACCGGCTGCCACGACATCACGGTCCTGCCGTCGAAGGACCTGGCCGCCGGTGCCTGCATGGGCGACGGCATCCTGTTCTCCATCAAGGACCCGGAGCAACCGAAGGTCATCGACCAGGTCCAGGACAACGTGAACTTCGCGTTCTGGCACTCCGCGACCTTCAACCAGAAGGCCAACAAGGTCGTGTTCACCGATGAGTTGGGCGGCGGAGGCGCGGCCACCTGCAACGCGGTCATCGGCCCGAACCGCGGTGCCGACGGCATCTACGACATTGTCGGCAAGGGCGACCACCGCAAGCTCGTCTTCAAGAGCTACTACAAGATCCCCCGCTACCAGGCCGACACCGAGAACTGCGTGGCCCACAACGGCTCGGTGATCCCGGTCAAGGGCAAGGACATCATGGTCCAGGCCTGGTACCAGGGTGGCCTCTCCGTCTGGGACTTCACCGACTCCGCCAACCCGAAGGAGATCGCCTACTTCGAGCGCGGCCCGCTCAGCGCCGACACGCTCCGCGGCGGCGGCTCGTGGTCGGCGTACTACTACAACGGCTACATCTACTCGAACGACATGGTGAAGGGCTTCGACGTACTGAAGCTCAGCGACCGGCGCACCGACCCCGCGAAGCGGGTCCACCTGCGCGAGCTCAACGTCCAGACCCAGCCGGACTACTTCGACTGACGGACTGGTTCGACTGACGGACTAGTTCGACTGATCGTCCGGCCGCTGGTCGGTCGCGAAGAAGCGGGACAGATCCGTCTCGCACGTTCCGCCGGGCACCCTGGTGTCCGGCGGAACACCCATGTCCCAGTCCAGCCCGTACCGCTGGAACAACTCGGCCCGCATCGTCGGGATCGCCATCGGCACCCCCGGCACCAGGGCCGCGTACACCGAGCCCATCAGCAGCGCGCGCAGCATCGGATAGTCCGTCGCGGCGTCCGGCGAGCCGTGCCGGGTGACGGTCTCCCGCAGGAGCTGCGCCAGCCGCTGCTGCTCCGGGCACTGCAGGAACCCCTCGACCTGCAGGATTCCGGCCATGTGCTGACGCATCAGCACGGGCCGATCCCGGGCCAGGCCCAGAATCGCGTCGATGGCCCGCGCCATCCGCTCCCGGCCGTCCTCGGTACGCGGCTCGCGCTCCAGCCCCTCCTTCAGAGTGCGGTACATCAGCCGGTGCACGGCGGACTGCACGAGCTGGCGTTTGCCGGGGAAGTAGTAAGACACCAGTCCGCGCGCCGATCCGGCACGATCCGCAATGTCCCCGAGTGTCGTCGCCTCGAAGCCGCGCTCGCTCACCAGCTCCACCGCGGCCTGCAGCAGCCGCTCCCGGGAACGCCGCCGCAACTCTTCATTGACCGACGGGCTGCGCGGGGACATGCTGTAACTCCTGCGTTGACTGGCTATCAGCCAACTATACTCAGCGCGTCGGGGCCGGGCCCTTCACGGGCCCCTCTCCGGCCTGCCGTCTGCCTCGGGTGGCGCGGGGGAACATCCGAGGCAGACGCGGGCCGCCCCGAGCGAGTCGCAGAGCCGCCGGGGCCTCCCTAAAGTGGGTTGGAGGCCGAGGAGGCGGGTGGACATGGATCAGGAGCAGATCCTGGCCAGGATCACGGCAATGGTGGACGACGAGCGGCGCCTGCGCGAGGCCCTCGCGTCCGGGCAGATCGACAAATCCACGGAACAGCAACGGCTCGGACAGCTGGAGCGCGAGCTCGCCCAGTGCTGGGACCTGCTGCGCCAGCAGCGCGCCAAGGCTGAGTACGGGGAGAATCCGGGCGACGCGCGCGTCCGGCCGTCTTCGCAGGTCGAGGGCTATCAGAGCTGACGGAGCCCGCCCCGGACTCGAACCCGAACCGGCTCCGGGCCCGCTCAGGGCTCGCGAGTCAGTCGACGACCAGGTCCAGCACCGGCCGCAGCCCGTCCGGCCGACGCGTCACCGGCAGATGGTCCACGAAGTGCACCGCGCAGCCCAGAGCCGCCGCCCCACCGTCCGCGCGGCGGTCGTCCCCGACCATCAGCGCGTCCTCAGGTGCGACGCCGAGCGCGTCGCAGGCGGTTGCGAACAGCCTCGTATCCGGCTTCTGAACGCCGTGCTCGTACGACAGGACGTACGTGCCCACATACGGATCGAGGCCGTGCTCACGGAAGACGGGCCGCAGGTCCCAGCCGATGTTGCTGACCACACCGACGGCAACCCCACGCTCGCGCAGCGCGCCGAGCACGTCGTCGGCATCGGGATAGGGGTCCCAGGCGTCCGGGACCATATGCCGGTCGTACAGCGCGTCGTGCAGCCGGGGATCGGGCAGTGGCACCTGGCGGGAGATCGCGGTGTAGGCGGCCCGGTGCAACTCGGCACTCCTGTCACGCGTGCGCACCAAGTTCTCCATGCCCTCGGGAATGCGGGGCGCGATGCCCCCGCCGGGCATCGCGCCCACGGCATCCAGGGCGTCCGCCGCCTCGATCAACTCCGCTTCCGGCAGGGCGATGTCGGCCTCGCGGAGCACGGCGCGCAGCCAGGACTCGGTTGCTTCGGCACGGAAGAGGGTTCCTGAGAAGTCGAAGAGAACGGCTTTGATCGTCATGAGAGAGATCCTTCGGGGCGCGGCCCCCGTCGGTCAAGCACGCCCCGAGCCGAACCACCGCTCGTACGAGGCCACCGCCAGCGCCACCATCAGCACACCGAGCAACCAGCCGCCCAGGACGTCGGAGGGCCAGTGGACGCCCAGCCAGACCCGGGTCAGTCCGACACCCACGACGGAGACCGCGGCCAGCAGCAGAGCCGTACGCGGCAGGGCGCGTCCGGCGCCGTACAGATGCAGCAGCCACAGCAACAGCCCGCACACCACCGTCGCCGTCATGGCGTGGCCCGAGGGGAAGGCCGCGTAGTGGGCCGAGTCCACGGGGTCGGGCCAGACGGGCCGCTCGCGGCCGATCGCCGCCTTCAGGCCCTGCTGCACCACGGTGCCCAGCGCACAGGTGGCCGCCAGCCACAGGGCAAGCACCCAGGCCGAGTGCCGCCACACCAGCCAGACCACCGTGACCGCGCACACCGCGCGCATCGTCCAGGGGTCCCACACCCAGTCCGTCAGCACGCGGAACACCTGGGTGAGGCCGGGCTGATCGACCGCCCAGCGGTGGGTGGTGCGTGCGATGTCGCCGTCGAGGGCGAGCAGCGGACGCCAGGAGAACGCGACCAGCAGCAGAAGCAGTACGGAGGGCACGGCGAGGGCGGCCGCGGTGAGAGCCGCGGTCCGTGGGGCCGGTGGGCGGGGCGGCGAGTCGACGGGCGGGGAGTGCATACGGTGATCCTCGCCGACGGACGGGGCCGGAGGCGAACCTGAGCCCACCGGTGCCGGGCGAGGGGGTGCCGTTCGGATCACCTCGGATCAGGCAGCGGCGCATGATGCCGGTGCATCGCAAGGTGGAGCATGACCCGCGTACCGGGCGTACTCGGTTGATGCGACTACACGGCGAAGTGCGTGCCAGACGCCGCGTACCCCGGGGTGATCCAAACGACACTCCTAGCCGAGCGCACTTAAGCCCGGCACCAACGCCACCAGCAGCGGGATCGCCGGCACCAGCGTGGCGGCCGCCGTCAGCCGCAGCCGCCGCGCCGCCGTGAGCCGCTCCGGCGGGGTCAGCAGCCGGTGCACCCGCTCCCGGACCTGGGCCGCCGGTGTCGGGCCGGGCCCGAAGACGCCCCGGTCCTCGTTCAGTTCCACCAGCGCGAGGGCGAAGGTGAGGCGGCCGAAGCGGCGGGACGCCATGTCGTCGGCGGCCAGTTCGACCAGGCGATGCATCTCGTCGCGGAACGCGGCGAACACGGGCACCTGCGGAAAGCCGACGGCCAGCGCGGCCGAACAGTGCAGCAGCCAGTCGTGCCGGGCCCGCGCGTGCCCCTGCTCGTGGGCGAGCACGGCGTCCAGCCGGCGACCCTCGAGCCGACGCAACGCGGCCGTGGTGATGACGAGCCGAGGCGCCGCGCCGGGCAGCCACCAGGCGTCCGGACGCTCCCCCTCCAGCACGACCAGCCGGTCGCTGCCCGGCTCCTCACCGGGCAACAGCGGTGCGCGTACGAGGAGTTCGGCACGGCTGCGGCGATGCCGCGCCCGGGCTCTCAGCACCTCGCGGACCAGCATGGCCGCGGTCCAGGCGGCGCCGCAGGCGAGCGCCACGGCGGTGGTCGCGGCCCAGGGGCTGCCCGTGCTCAGCGCGTAGGCATCCACGACCGAGTGCGGCGCGGGAGCGAACACATGGCCACGCACCGCCACCCAGGCGGCGGCCGCGCTGAGCGTCATCGACAGCGCACAGCACAGCAGAACGGCCGCCACCACGCACTGCCACGCCCACAGGGCGACCACCGGCTCACGGTCCGGCCAGTCCGCCCGGGCGAGCAGTCGTGGAGCGACCACGGCGGCCAGGGCGCCGAGCAGCAACAGTGCCGCGGGGACCATCATGAGTGAACCCTATGAGCGGAGCGTCGCCGGAGGATACGGGACGCAACAGCAAAGTGACGTACGCCACGGTTTCGTACAGTCGGGACGGGGGGCGGGTTTCAGAGCGTGACCAGCATGGCCAGCATCGCGATCGCCATGGACAGTCGGCACGCCCGCGACAGCTCGGGACGATCCCCCCAACCGAGGGTGCGGGTGCCGCCGACCGAGGTCCGGGTGTCACCTGCCGAGGTTCGGGTGCCCCCGGCCATCGCCGCGACCGGGAGCAGCCGGGCCCCGGACCGCAGTACATACCCGGCGAAGTAGAGCAGGAAGATTCCGGTCACCGGCGGGACCCCGGAACCGACGTGCCCGTGCTGCCCCGGAGCGGTCGCCATCACGCTCGCCATGTAGACCATCGCGAAGGCCCCGACCAGGTGGTGCAGATGGTGCGGGCTTCTGCGGGCCGCCCACAGCTCGCGTATCGCGGCCGCGCCGAACACCGCGGCATACGCGATCCAGGCCCAGCGTGGCGGCGTGGCCACCGCCGCGGGCACGGCCATCGCCGCCATGCCGAATCCCATGAGCGCCTCGCCGCCCGCGCTGCGGCGCTGCTCCTCGACGGCGCTGCGCATCCGCAGCAGGCAGTAGGCCCCGGTCGCCGCGCACAGCACGACGAGCAGCCAGCCGGGCGAGACCGGTCCGTGCACCGCGTACCTCCGCTCGACGGAGTCGGACATAGGGCAGCCGGTGATGGCGGACATTCGGTCGAAGCATGCCCGCGTCCCGAGGGGTGCATGCGGGAGGGGGTATGTTTCACGAGTAAAATACCTGCTAACATTAAACGTATGAGTAGTGCGCCCTCCCCGTCCCCCCGTGTACGTCGCCTCCCGCTGGCCGGTGCGCTGCGCCTCGGGCGGCCCTCCGACATCTGGTTCAAGCCCGCGCTGAGCTCGGTCGCCTCGATCGCCCCACCGAATCTCACGCTCCTGGCGCTCGGCCGGCTGGACCTGGCGATGTACACCATGGCCGGGTCGCTCTGCGCGCTCTACGCCCACAACCGTCCGTACGCCGCCCGGGCCCGCGCACTGGCCTGGGTGGTGCTCGGCATGCTCGGCGGCCTCGCCGTCGCGCTGATCGCCGCGTCGCTCACGACGAACGCCGTCGTGCTGGTCACGGTCGGCGCGCTGCTGGCCGCCGTACAGAAGGCGGTGTGCGACGTCACGCGCATCGGGCCGCCCGGCCATGTCGTCCTCGCCTTCATCAGCTCCGCCTCGCTGTTCGCACCACAGACCCTCAGCCAGGTCCCCGGCCATCTCGCGCTGGGCGCCGCCGCGGGCGCCTGGGCCTGGATCGTCGGCATGGCACCCGGGCTCGTCCGTCCGCACGGCCCGGAGCGCCGCGCGACGGCCCACGCCCTGAACGCCGCGGCCGCGTACGCCGAGACGCTGGGCAGCGGTGACGCGGCCGCCCGGACCCGCGCCGCCGCGGCCGCGGCCGTCCACGGTGCCTGGCAGTCGCTGCTGTCGACCGGCGCCCGCTCCGCGCCCCGGCGCGCCCTCGAACGGCTCGTCGTGCGGGCGGAGGTCGCACTCGCCGCGCCCGCCGACACGGACGCCGAGCGGCTGCGTGACTGGGCACGCGCACTGCGCGGCACCGGGCCGGTGCCGTATCCCGACGACCTCGGGGACGCCGCCGATGAACTCCTCGGCGTGGAGGCCGAACTCGCCGTCGGCCAACGGACGTTGCTCGAACGCCTCGGCCCGCTGGGCCCCATCGTCCTGCGCACCGCGCTCGGCTGCGCCCTGGCCGGCTACGTCTCGCTCGCGCTCGGCGTCGGCCGCCCCTACTGGGCGCTCGTCACCGCCGCCTCGCTCTACCAGGCCAACGTCACCCTGACCTGGAGCCGGGGAGTACAGCGCGTCGTCGGCAATCTCGTCGGCGTCCTCGTCTTCGCGGCGATCGCCCCGCTCGCTCACCTGAGCCAGGTGGCCCTCGTCCTGTTCTGTCTCGCCTTCAACTTCGGCGCCGAGGCACTGATCGGCCGCAACTACTGGCTCGGCAGCATCTGCGTGACCCCCATGGCCCTGCTCATCACCGAGTTCGCCCGCTCCCAGCAGCCCGGCGAGCTGATGACCGACCGCGTCGTGGACACCCTCGTGGGCGCGCTGGTCGGTTTCGTCGCGGCGATCGCCGTCACCAACCGGCGGGCCGGTGACCGTATCGAGCACGCCCTGCGGGCGACGGAGCGAGCCCGGGACCACGCCGTCACGATCCTGGCCGAAGAGCGTCCCGAGGCCGGCGACCTGGAGTCCGCCCGCCGCGGGCTGGCCGCCGCCGTCGTCGAACTGCGCGCCACCGCCGACGCCGCGGCCGGCGAATGGTGGCAGCGCGCCCTGCCGGAGGAACGGGTGATGCGGGCCGAGCAGGCCGGACACCGTACGCTCGCGGCGACGGTACGACGGCAGGGACTGCACTCCTTGGAGGGCGCACAGGCATGACGGAAGCGAACGGGCGTGCGGCGAGCGAGGGCGCCGCGGTCGGTCGGGGCAGGACTCCGGCGACATCGGAGTCTCCGGCGACGCCGGAGTCTGCCGCGGTATCGGAGTCTGCGGCGAGATCGGAGTCTGCGGCGGTATCGGAGGCTGCGGCCGTTTCGGCGGCAGCGGCGGATGCCACTGCCGCGCGGGCGGACGGCGCGGCCGGACCGACGCCACCGATGGACACCACGGCCGGACCGATCGCACCCATGGACATGATGGCCGCCGTGGTGCGGCAGTGGCAGGCCGTGCACCCCGACCTCGACACCGGCCCGATGGAGATCATCGGCCGGATCAACCGCTCGGCCGCACTCCTCCAGCAGGCCGAGGACGCCCCGCTGCGCCGGGCCGGGCTCACCCGGCCGGAGTTCGACGTCCTCGGGACCCTGCGGCGCACCGGCCACGAGCTGACCCCCAGCGAGATCGCCCGGGAGACGTTCTCCTCCGGGGCCGCCGTCACCAAGCGCCTCAAGCAACTGGCCGAGCGCGGCCTGGTGGAGCGCCGTGGTGACACCCGCGACCGCCGGGTGGCGCACGTCCGGCTGACCGACGCGGGGCGCGACCTCGTCGACGGCCTCCTGCCCCGGCAGCTCGCGTACGAGGCGATGGCCCTGTCCGGCATCGACCTCGCCCGGCAGCGTGAACTCTCGGCATTGTTGGGTGAGTTGCTCGGTCAGCTGGAAGGTCGTCTCGGGGTGCCCCGCGGCTGAGCCGCCGCCGGGCGCGTCGGGGATTTCGCGGCCACCCGCCCGTTGACAGGAGAAGTGCGCCACTTCTACGTTCGAGCAGCCGGTTCGACGGTCCGGCTGTCGTGCGAAATATCGAACGACTGGGGTTCACCGGGAGGCGCGCGGAGTGGCTGCACACACAGAGACGCTGACCATCGACCTCGGTGCCGACACGGGCGCCTTCCACGGAGGGGCGAGCGGCACGCTCTACGGCCTGTACGGCGATGGAGTGCCCAGCCGCAACGTGGTCGAGGGCATGTACGTCCGCACGGTGTCCACCAAGGCCCAGGACGGGACACAGCACCCGGGTGCCGACGCCCTCGACATCCTGCCGTCCTTCGTGGACTGTGGTGGCGAGGACGTCTACCTCTACATGACCGACATCTACCGGGGCTTCCCCTACCAGTGGCCCGGCGCCACGGGTGAGGAACGGCTCGCTGACTTCAGGGCCAGGGTGGCGAAGCAGGTCGGGCAGGTGCTGACGATGGGCCCGTACAAGTCCCATGTCGTGTACGTGCCGTTCAACGAGCCCGAAGGGAACATGTTCGGCACGGGGGAGTGGAGCTACGACGGAATCTCCTGGCGTACCGACCCGCGGCACTACTTCGCCGCGTGGAAGGACATCCACCGCCTGATCAAGGGCCTGGACCCGGACGCGCGTATCGCGGGCCCCAACACCAGCATCCTGTACGACGAGGTGCGAGGCTTCCTCGAGTTCGCCAAGGCGCACGACGTGCTGCCGGACGTGATCACCTGGCACGAGCTGTCGACGCCCGCCGCGATCCGCACCAACGTCGCCAAGTACCGCCGTATGGAACAGGACTTGGGGATCGACCCGCTTCCCATCAACATCAACGAGTACGCGCACAACTACCACTTGTCGGTGCCCGGGCAGATGATCCAGTGGATCTCCGCCATCGAGGAGTCGAAGATCGACGCCGACATGGCGTACTGGAACATCGACGGCAACCTCAACGACTCGGCGGTCGAGGCGAACAAGGGCAACGGCCAGTGGTGGCTGTTCCACGCCTACGGCCGGATGACGGGCCACACGGTCCGGGTGACCGCGCCCCACCCCAACGTCCAGTACACCCTGCAGGGCATCGCCACGCTCGACCGGGACAAGAGGCAGGCGCGGGTGCTGTTCGGCGGCGGGAGCGGCGACGCGGACCTCGTCTTCGAGGGCGTTGCGGCCGAGATCTTCGGCAGCACGGTGCACGCCCGGTTGCACGAGATCCCCTGGACCGGCCAGGTCGGCTCGTCCGCACAACCGTTGAGACTCCAGGACCTCGAACTGCCGGTCAAGGAAGGCAGGGTGACCCTGTCGCGGACCGGTCTCAACGAGATGTCCGCGTACGAGATCGTCCTTTCGCCGGGCGGCATCGGCGCGGTCCTCGTACCCCCGTCGGTGGGCTGGCGGCGGACGTACGAGGCCGAGAACGCGACGTACACGGGCGCCGGTTACTCCAGGAACGGGCCCGAGGGGTCACCCTCCGACGTCGACAGGTTCGCGACCTCGGGCACCTACCACATCGGCGGTCTGCGCACCGGTTCCGACGGCGTCCTCGCCTTCGCTGTCGAGGTCCCGCAGGACGGGACGTACGACCTGAGTGTCTACGCCAACTCCCACAACCTCCACGACCTGGTGCAGGAACAGGGCCCCACCAATGTCTTTCTGCGCGTCGACGGCGAGGTCCCGCAGGAACTGCGGCTGCCGCTCGGCTACAAGTCGGTGGTCTGGGGGCACACCGACACCCAGGTGCGGCTGACGGCGGGCGCGCACACCATCACGCTGTCGGCGCGGGACCCCGACCTCGGCGTCACCCGGGGCGACGCGATCATCGACAGGATCGACCTCGCGCTACGGGACGAGCACGTCACCGCGCCCGCGCTGTACGAGGCCGAGTACGCGGATCTCGACGCCGGAGCGCACGTCACCTATGAGTACCGCGGAGCCTCCGGTCCGGGCGCCGCCGTGCTGCCCCGTGGCGGCACGGCCACGTTCTGGGTGTACGCGGCCACCGACGGCGAGGCGACCGTCACCGTCGATCAACTGGGCGCTGGAGAAGGCGAGCTGATGGTCAACGGAGAGGATCTGGGCTCCCTTGGCCGCGATCCCGCACCGCTCTTCCTGGCCGGTGGCATCAACAAGGTCACGGTGCTGGCCACTTCGGCCCGCCTCGTCGTCGACCGGCTGCGGGTGGGACCGGGAGGCGGACACCTCATGACCACCGTGTACGCCGCCGAAGAGGGGACCTTGACGGGCGGGGCGAAGGTGACCGGCGCGTACCCGTTCGCCACCGGCGGGAAGGCCGTAGAGGGGATCGGCAAGGGCCGGGAGAACGCCCTCGCGCTGACCGTCACGGCCGCACGGGGCGGGCGCCACGCCCTGACCATCCGCTACTCCAACGGCGAGCAGCCCCCCGCCACCCACTACAACCCCGACCCGGTCTGCCGCCACGCGGACATCGTCGTCAACGCGGGGCCGCCACGCCGGGTGCTCTTCCCCACCACCTTCCACTTCAACAACTTCTGGCAGCTCACCGTCCCCGTCACCCTGAAGGAAGGCACCAACACCCTCACCTTCACTGCCGAGGAACTGCCCGACTTCGACGGCGACACCTCCAACCGGTACCGGCAGCGTTCCGCGTACGCTCCGGTCATCGACCAGGTGGCGGTGACACCGCTGGGCTGACGGCCGGACAGGCCCTAACGCTCATCGCCCGCCAGATAGATCCCGAACAGCGCCCCCTGCGGGTCCCGCAGCACGGCGATCCGGGGCCCCTCCGGCACGGATGTGGGCTCCATGAGCATGCTGCCGCCCGCCCCGACGGTGGCGGCCGCCGTGTCATCCACGTCCTCGACGGCGAAGTAGGGCAGCCAGTGCGCCGGCACCTCGTGCGGGAAGTGTTCGCCCATCGTCACCATGCCGCCGAAGTCGGCTCCGGCGATGCCCCACTGCGGATAGTCCTCCGAGGCGCTCAGGCTCCAGCCGAAGACCGTCGTGTAGAACTCGGTGGCCCGGTCCGGGGCGCGCGTCATCAGCTCCACCCAGCCGAGAGCGCCCGGCGCGTTGAAGAGCGCCGCGCCGGGGAAACTGCGGGCCTGCCACAACTGAAAGGCCGCACCGGTCGGGTCGAACACCACCGCGAACCGGCCGAGGTCGAACACATCCATCGGCCCGAGGACGACCGTGCCGCCCGCGTCCTGCAGGGCGTCCACGGTGGCGTCCGCGTCGGCCACGGCGAAGGACACGTTCCAGGCGACGGGCTGCGACTCCTGATACAGCGGGGAGATCGCCGCGACCGCCGCGTCGCCGAGGTACGCGACCGTGTAGCCGCCCGCCTCCTTGTCAGGGTCCGTCTCCGGGCGCCAGCCGAACAGGTCGGCGTAGAAGCCCTTGGCCGCCTCCAGGTCACTGGTCCCCAGCTCGGTCCAGCAGGGTCCGCCGGGCACCGGCTTGTCGAGCTTCATGACGCTCCTTCCACCGGGAACCCCCTCCAGCACGCTATGCCCGTGCCCCGGCCCCGGCCATCCGAAGCGGGTGCCCGCGATGTCGTCAGATCCCGGGGCGGTAGCGCAGCGGATGATCCGCCGGGATCTCCACGAGCACGATGTCGACACCGTCCGGGTCCGTGATCCACATCTCGATCAGCCCCCACGGCTCCTTCAGCGGAGGACGCTGTACCTCGACCCCGGCGGCCGACAGCTCCTCGAACGCGGCGTTCGCGTCGGCCACCTGGAGCCACAGCTTGAGCGCGGGCGAGGGCGGGGTGTCGGAGCGGCCCGAGACCTCCAGGAAGCCGCCGCCCAGGAAGTAGACGGTGCCGCGCTCGGGGCCCGTGCCGAACTCGCGGTGGACGGCCAGGCCCAGCTGTTCGCCGTAGAAGGCACGGGTGCGCTCCGGGTCGGTGGGGCGCAGGAGGGTTCGGCTGCTCAGTACATGCACCATGCACCCGGAGCCTAGCGGGGGCGTTACGCTCATCGGTGCCCGAGCCGCGCCAGAGATTCGGAGAATCGCTCCATGGACACCGCCGCCACCGGACTCACCTTCCGTGATGCCACCGACGCCGATGTGGACGCCCTCGTGACGCTGATCGAGTCGGCGTACCGCGGGGACTCCAGCCGGACCGGCTGGACCACGGAAGCGGACATCCTCGACGGGCAGCGGACCGACACCGAGGGCGTGCTCGCCGTCATCAAGTCCGCCGAGAGCCGACTGCTGACCGTCGAGCGGGACGGCAGCGTCGTCGCCTGCTGCCAGCTCGAACACCGGGGCGACCACGCCTACTTCGGTATGTTCGCGGTCAGCCCGGCACTCCAGGGCGGTGGCCTCGGCAAGGTGATCATCGCCGAGGCGGAGCGGCACGCCCGGGAGACCTGGGGCGCCGCGGAGATGCACATGACCGTGATCTCCGTACGCGACGACCTCATCGCCTGGTACGAGCGGCGCGGCTACAGCCGTACGGGAAGGATGACGCCCTTCCCGTACGGCGACGAGCGCTTCGGCATTCCGCAGCGCGACGACCTGCAGTTCGAGCTGCTGGTCAAGCCGCTCGCATAATCGTTACGCCGTGAAGCGGCCGGTGCGTTTGATCTCGGGGTAGTCGGTGGTCGCGCCGTCCAGCCCCAGGGCGCGCACCAGCCGCAGCTGGTCCTGGGTGTTCACCACCCAGCCGATGATCCTGAGGTCGGCCTTGCGGGCGTACTCGACGACCTCCAGGGTCAGCCTGCGGAGGTTGAGGCAGACGGTCGCGGCGCCCACTTCCAGGGCGCGGTCCACGACATCGACGCCGTACCGGCTCGCGATGAGCGCGGTGCGGACGCCCGGTACGAGCCGGCTGATCTCGGCGATCGCCTCGTCGTGGAACGACGACACCTCGACCCGCCCCACCACATCGCGCCGGTGCAACACCTCGGCCAGTGCCCGCGCCGCCGCCAGGTCCTTGATCTCGGCCTGGAGCGGAGCCCGGACGGCGTCCAGGACCTCCTCGAAGACGGGCACGCGCTCACCGCGCCCCGCGTCCAGGGTGCGCAGCTCGGCGAGTGTCTGCTCGGCGATCGGCCCCGAACCGTCGGTCGTACGGTCCACGTCCGCGTCGTGCATGACGACGAGCGCGCCGTCCTTGCTCAGATGCAGATCGAGTTCGATCAGGTCGAGGCCCGCGTGCTGGGCGGCGACGAAGGAACGCAGGGTGTTCTCGGGTTCCACACCCATCACTCCGCGATGACCGATGGTGAGGAAGTTCAAGGTTCGACTCGCTTCCGTCGACGGCGGCTCGGCTCGCGCGTGGAGATTCCGACGGGGCATCCACGCGGCAAGGCCGCAGCCTAATCGCCCGGCCCCGCGATGTACCCGCTCGTACGGCGGGCAATGGGTGTGCCCCGCACGGGCGGAACCGTGCCGTGTCGCCGGGGCGCGTCACCCGGGGGTGGGCGAGTCTCCCGGCGGTTGACCAAGGCCCGCCGCATGGAGCGGGAGTACCCGCCCCATGTAGCGGAAGTAGTCGCCTGCACGGTGTCACACAGGAAAAAGAGCGGTGAAGGCGGGGGTGGTGCAGGATAATCTATCGATATTCCTCTTGCGGGAAGGAACCTCGTATACATACGGTGTCTATACGCGAGGTTCTTCAGTGGAGGATGGGGCATGACGGAAATTCTTGTGCGGGTGGGTGCGGAGGGGCAGGTTCCTCCCGTGGTCAGGGTGGTGGAGCACCCGGCTTGGCCCGTGCTCAAGGATGCCGTGGAGGAGATTCGGCCCTGGCAGTCCAAGGACGGGTCGATCGACTTCGAGGCCGAGGGCGCCCCGGACGCCTCCGACGCCGATCTGGCGGTACGCCGCGCCATCGACGCGATAGAGCAACTGGCGCCCCTGCTGCCGCACGACGCCGGCTACCACGAGGCGCTGGTGAAGGACCTGCGCCGTTGGGCCGACGCGGGCTTCCAGGTGCCCGACTTCCTTGACTCGCTGCTGGCCTTCCAGCCCGCCGCGCACCGTGAGGACGGCCTGCAGCACCTGGTCGTCTTCCCGATGTACACCCAGAACGGCAACCCGGACCGCAATCTCGAGGCCGTCGTGCTGCGCATGGTCTGGCCGGAGTGGCTGGCCGAGCTGGAGCGCACCCGCTACGACAACCCGCTGTTCTGCGGTATCACCTTCGAGGACTTCACCGCGGGCTACGACACCAACTCGGCCGTTCTCTTCCCCGAGACCATCGCGGTCCGCGAGGCGCCCGAGCGCTTCAGCTGGGGCGGCATCTTCTGCGACCGCGAGGCCGCCCGCTTCCGTGCCGTCACCGACGCCGCCGTGGACATTCTCGGCCTGGAGCTGCCCGAGGACATCGCCGCGATGGTCCACGACCAGGAGCGGTGCGAGCAGGCCTTCGTGCTCTGGGACATGGTCCACGACCGCACGCACAGCCATGGCGACCTGCCCTTCGACCCGTTCATGATCAAGCAGCGTCAGCCGTTCTGGATGTACGGCCTGGAGGAGCTGCGCTGCGACCTCACCGCCTTCAAGGAGGCCGTGAAGCTGGCGGGCGACGGCTTCCCGCAGGGCCGTGACGTGCAGTACGCGGTGCTCTTCGACCGGATGTTCCGCTTCCCCGTCACCGGCGACCGGGTGCGCAACTACGACGGTCTCGGCGGCCAGCTGCTCTTCGCCTACCTGCACCAGCACGACGTCGTCCGCTGGACCGACAACAAGCTGCACATCGACTGGCAGCGCGCCCCGCAGGTCACCAACCAGCTGTGCGCCGAGATCGAGGACCTCTACCGGGCCGGCATCGACCGCCCCAAGCTGGTCCACTGGTTCAAGGCGTACGAGCTGGTCTCCACGTACCTCGCCCCGCACCCGGGCTCCCGCTGGGCCAAGGGCCCGGACGCCCTGGATCTGACCCAGACCCCGCGCAAGCTCGTGGACGACGTGCTTCCGGACGAGTTTCCGTTGAGCATGTTCTATGAGGCGCTTTCCAAGAAGCTCAAGAACGTGATCGCCTCCACCAAGGGGATTCGCGCGGCGAGCGCCGAGCGGGTCGCCGCGTGAGCGACCGCGAACAGAACACTGCTCAGGAGGCGAGGATCATGGGGAACGGGGCTCTCAGTGGAGCGGTGATCGCGGTGGCCGGCGCGGGCGGACCCGCCGGCCGGGCGACGCTTGTCCGGCTCGCCGAGGCGGGGGCGACCGTCATCGGCTCGGACAACGACCCCGAGCGGCTCGCCGAGGCCGTGGACGCGGCCAGCTACGGGCACGGCGGCGCCGCCGTCGTCGGCGACACGGTCGACCTGCTCGACCTGGATTCGACCCGTGACTGGGCCATCCGTATCGAGAAGGACTTCGGCCGCGTCGACGGCCTCGTCCACCTCGTCGGCGGCTGGCGCGGCAGTGAGACCTTCACCAGGACGAGCCTCGACGACTGGGACTTCCTGGAGTTGCTGCTCATTCGCACGGTGCAACACACCACCCTCGCCTTCCACGAGGCGTTGCAGCGCAGCGACCGCGGCCGGTACATCCTGATCAGCGCCGCGGGCGCGAGCAAGCCCACCGCGGGCAACGCCGCCTACGCCGCCGCCAAGGCCGCCGCCGAGGCCTGGACGCTTTCGATGGCCGACTTCTTCCGCAAAGCGGGGGGCGAGCAGGGCCCGACCTCCGCGGCTGCCATCCTGGTGGTCAAGGCACTGGTGCACGACGCGATGCGCGCCGAGCGCCCGAACGCGAAGTTCGCGGGCTTCACGGACGTCAAGAACCTGGCCGAGGAGATCGTCGGCGTCTGGGCGAAGTCCGCCGCAGAAGTGAACGGAAACCGCCTGTGGCTCACCGAGCAGCCGTGAACCCTCCGAAGACCGACGCCCGCCGGCACCACGACCCGGACGTCCGCGGCTTCGCCAGCGACAACTACGCCGGGGCCCACCCGGAGGTGCTCGCCGCCTTGGCCCTGGCCAACGGCGGGCACCAGATCGCGTACGGCGAGGACGTCTACACCGAGAACCTCCAGCGGATCATCCGCAGCCACTTCGGTGCCTCGGCCGAGGCCTTCCCGGTCTTCAACGGCACCGGCGCGAACGTCGTCGCGCTCCAGGCGGTCACCGACCGCTGGGGCGCGGTGATCTGCGCGGAGAGCGCGCACATCAACGTCGACGAGGGCGGCGCCCCCGAGCGCATGGGCGGCCTCAAGCTGCTCACCGTGCCCACACCCGACGGCAAGCTCACCCCCGAGCTGATCGATCGGCAGGCGTACGGCTGGGACGACGAGCACCGTGCGATGCCGCAGGTCGTCTCGATCACCCAGAACACCGAACTCGGCACCGTCTACACGCCCGACGAGATCCGCGCCATCTGTGATCATGCCCACGCGCGCGGCATGAAGGTGCACCTGGACGGGTCCCGCATATCCAACGCGGCCGCCTCCCTGAACGTCCCGATGCGGACGTTCACCAACGCGGTGGGCGTGGACATCCTGAGCCTGGGCGGGACGAAGAACGGCGCGTTGTTCGGCGAGGCCGTCGTCGTCCTCAACCAGGACGCCGTCAGCCATATGAAGCATCTGCGCAAGCTGTCGATGCAGCTCGCCTCCAAGATGCGCTTCGTCTCCGTGCAGTTGGAGGCGCTGCTCGCCAAGGATCTGTGGCTGCGCAACGCCCGCCACGCCAACGAGATGGCCCAGCGGCTCGCCGAGGGCGTGCGCGCGGTGCACGGGGTGGAGATCCTCCACCCGGTAGAGGCCAACGCGGTCTTCGCGCGCCTTCCGCACGACGTGAGCGAGCGGCTGCAGAAGCGCTACCGCTTCTACTTCTGGGACGAGGCGGCGGGCGACGTCCGCTGGATGTGCGCTTTCGACACGACCGAGGACGACGTCGACGGGTTCGTGGCGGCGCTCAAGGAGGAGATGGCCCACCAGTAGCCGTAAGAAGCGATCGTGCATAGATATGCGGTCACCTGAAAAGTCATTGACTCTCGGGTGATCGTATTCCTATGCTCTGCGGCTATGGAGCTGATCCAGAACACCACCGATCTGTCCGCTTACTTGGCTGCCGACGAGGCCGTCGACCATCATCATCCACTCGTACGGGAGACGGCCGCGCGCCTCGCCAAGGGGGCCGACGACTCGTATGCCTATGCGCGGGCGGCATTCGAATTCGTGCGTGACGCCATCCCGCATTCGCAGGACTCCAGTGATCTGCGCGTCACCTGGCGCGCCTCCGACGTCCTGGAGCGGCGCACCGGCATCTGCTACGCCAAGGCCCATGCCCTGGCCGCACTGCTGCGGGTCGAGGACATTCCGACGGCGTTCTGCTATCAGAAGTTCGACGTGGTGCACGGGCTGGTCGCCGTACGGTTCAACGGCGCGTGGCATCGGCAGGATCCCCGCGGCAACAAGCCGGGCGTGGACGCCCAGTTCTCCCTCGACGGCGAGCGGCTGGCCTTCGCGCCCGACCCGGAGTTCAATGAGTTGGACTATCCAGTCTTGTATGCTGAACCTCACCCGGTCGTACTGAGCGTCCTCAAGGCCGCCCCCGACCGACCGCACCTCTGGAAGACGCTCCCCACCGCACTCTGAGGCAGGCCATGACTCCCACGCTCACCGTGTCCGACGAGGTGCGCGCCCTCGCGCCCGCTTTCCGCCACGTCGCCGTCGAGGCCCACGGACTTCTCAACGGGCCCAGCACCGAGGGAACCTCGGCGCTGCTCGACGACGCGGCCCGCCGTCTGGCCGTACGACTGGACGGTCGCGCTCCGCACGAGGACCCGCACATGGCGGCCTGGCGGGAGGTGTACACGGCGTTCGGCTCGAAGCCGTCGCGGACGCGCAACTCCGCGGAGGCGCTCGCCAAGCGGGCCCTCTCCGGCGCCGGACTGCCCCGGATCAACGTGCTCGTCGATGTCTACAACGCGATCAGCGTCGCCCATCTGATCCCGGTCGGCGGCGAGGACATCGAGCACGTCCGGGGCGGGATGCGACTTGTGCGCGCCACCGGCGAGGAGGACTTCGTGACCGTCGCGGGCGGCGCGGAGGTCGTCGAGCACCCGGATGCAGGCGAGGTGGTGTGGTGCGACGAGGTGGGCGTGACCTGCCGGCGCTGGAACTGGCGCCAGGGCCCGCGCACCCGGCTCACGGAGGACTCGACGTCCGCGATCTTCCTGCTGGAGAGCCTGGCACCGACGCCGGCAGTGGAACAGGCCGGTGCCGAACTCGCCGAACTGCTCGAGAAGTTCAGCCCCGGGGCGCGGATCACAGTCCACGCCCCGGCGTGACGGTTCAGACCGACCGGCACATGGGGGGGTGGGCGAAGGAGCGGGGCTGGGTGCGTGCAGCTGCAAGGCGGAGGAGGGAGGCAACGCGGAGCGATGGGGGTCCCTCCCCGCTCGAGCGAAGCCGAGAGCTTGGGGGAGACTGACGACAACGCCGCAGATGTGCGCACCCAGCCCCGCGACGCCGCCCCCCCATTTGCCCGTCGGTCTCAGCGCGCTTCGGCCGCGCGCACCTCTTCGGGGGTCGGCGCCGTGCCGCCGAGGTGCGCCGGCATCCACCATGTGTCGTCCGCGCCGTTGGGCCGGACGGGATAGGCGCGCTGCGCGGACTCCAGGAGCTCCTGACAGCGCTCGCGCAGCCGCCGGGTGATCGCGCCCGCGTACTGGTCCTGCGGGGCCTCCATCGGCTCGCCGACCCGGATCGTGACCGGGGTGTGGCTGCGCTTGAAGTTGCGTGCGTGGCCCTTGGTCCACAGTCGCTGGGTGCCCCACAGCGCCATCGGGATGAGCGGGACGCCGGCTTCCTGGGCCAGCCGCGCGGCACCCGACTTGAAGCTCTTCAGGGTGAAGGACTGCGAGATGGTCGCCTCGGGGAAGACGCCGACGATCTCACCGGAACGCAGCGAGTTGAGCGCGTGCTGGTACGCGTTCTCCCCCTGCTTGCGGTCCACCGGGATGTGCTTCATGCTCCGCATCAGCGGGCCGGAGATCTTGTGCCGGAACACCGACTCCTTCGCCATGAAGCGCACCAGGCGCCTCTGCGGCAGCGCGGCCAGACCGTCGAAGATGAAGTCCAGATAGCTGATGTGGTTACTGACCAGCACGGCGCCGCCCGAGCGCGGAATGTTCTCCGACCCCTTGCAGTCGATCTTGAGGTCCCACACCTTGAACAACGTTTGGGCGAGACCGACGACGGGACGGTAGACAAGCTCTGCCATGGACGGGGTGGACCCTTCTCTCTGCTCGGGAAGGGGGGCTCCCGGCGGGAAAGTTACGCAGCCGTAGGTTTACGGCATTGCGCAGATCGTGCCCCAAGAACGGACGGGTGGCCAGTCCTGGTGCCGGAGAACGGCGAGATCCTCGTCACGTCCACCACTTGATCCACCTCGGCCTTTTAACCTGCCTTTACTCTGCGCGTACCGCCATCCGACGCACGATCAGGTACATCTCGCATCCCAAGCAATACCCGAACGCCGCATTGAGAAAGGCTGCCGCCAGCGCACAACCGGTCGCCGCGAGGCCGAGCCACTCGGGCCCCGCTGTGAACCCGATCAGCCCCACGACCGTGAACACCAGCCCGATGGCCTGCGCGAACTGCGGCGGCTGCGGCGCCTCGAACTCCGTGGGCGGCCCCAGCCGGGGTCGTACGGCCTTCTTGTACAGCCAGCCGTACGGGGAGCGTGGCATGCCTCCCGACGCGCCCAGCGCGAACGCCAGCACCTGCCAGGCCAGTAGCCAGGCGCTGCCGGTGATCAGCGCGACCGCCAGTACGACGGCCGTCACGGCCGCACCGAACCGCGGTCCTCTTGCGTCAATGTCCATGAACCAAGCATTCCGCACCGGTGGCGATGCATGGACCCGGGAATCTTTGCGGTCGTGTGAATGCTTGTGCAGGTGATGACCGGACTTGTGGTGTGCGTGGTGGTGCTCGCGGCGGCGAGCGCGTACGGAGTGCTGCATCGGCGGCGGAGCGGGAGGGTGAGAGTGCGCGGGCGGGACGGCGGAAAGCGGCTGGGCGCGGCCGAGTTGGGGGAGGGGCTCGGTGAGCGGGCCACGCTGGTCCAGTTCTCCAGCGCGTTCTGCGCACCCTGCCGGGCGACCCGGCGTGTGCTGGCCGAGGTGGCCGAGATGGTCCCGGGCGTGTCCCATGTGGAGGTCGACGCCGAGGATCGCCTGGAGCTCGTCCGTGAACTCGACATCCTCAAGACCCCGACCGTACTTGTGCTCGACGCGGACGGACGGATCGTGCGGCGGGCAACGGGGCAGCCGCGCAAGGCGGATGTGATCGCCGCCCTGGGCGAGGCCGTCTGAGTGGCGGTGATCCCGGTGAGCCAGGTGATGCAGGTCGCGGCGGTGCAGGTCCCAGTGGTCCAGGTGAGGCATCTCCCAGATGCCGGAACGCACTTGACTGCACGCGCCATCTATCGTCAACCTGACCGTATGCCCCCGGAACTCCTTCTCTTCGAGCGTGTCCACGTGGACCTGGCCCGCACCGCGAGTGCGCGCTGTCCGCGCTGCTGAGCAGCCACGGATCCCTCGTCACCCCTCGCAGAAGGACAACTCCATGACGGCCACGCCCGACCTCGGCACTCCTCAGCTTGCCGCTCCCGACCTGCTGCGCTCCGTCTTCCGGCGGCATGCGGCCGGTGTCGCCGTGATCACTGCTCCCGGTGGCGGGGGCCCCGTCGGCTTCACCGCCACCTCGCTCACCTCGGTCTCCGCCGAGCCTCCGATCGTCTCCTTCGGTATCGGCGTCGGCGCGTCCAGTTGGCCCGCGATCTCCGAGTCCGACCATGTCGGCGTCCACATACTCGGCGAACACCAGCACGAACTGGCCGCCACCTTCGCCAGGAGCGGGGCCGACCGCTTTGGCGCGCCCACCCGCTGGCGCCAGGGTCCCGAGGGTGTTCCCGTCCTTGACGACGTTCTGGCCTGGCTGGTGTGCCGCGTCGTTGCGCGCGTGCCCGCGGGGGATCATCACGTCGTCCTTGCCGAGGCCGTCCGCGGTGACCCGTCGGGCGCCGGCCGCCCGCTCCTGTACCACCAGGGGCGCTTCAACGGCCTGCGCGACTGAAAGCTACCGTCTGACCTACTCGTCGGTCCTACTCGCCAGTCCTACTCGTCGGTTACGCAGCGTTGCCAAGGTCACAGTTCAAAGCGCTTGCTCAGTGGGCAGGAACTGGGTGTACTGGCGAGTAATATTTCGTTCGGAGCGCGGGCCGCCCCGACCGGGATCGGCCGCTTCAGGCGCCTATGCTGCCTGAAAGAAGGCAGCCCAGAAGAGACGATGCAGTAGGAGAGCCGGCGTGAGCTTGAGGATCGTTGTCACTGTGAAGTACGTGCCCGACGCCACTGGCGACCGGCACTTCGCCGATGACCTGACCGTCGACCGTGACGACGTGGACGGCCTGCTGTCCGAGCTCGACGAGTACGCGGTCGAGCAGGCGCTGCAGATCGCCGACGAGGCCGACGACGCGGAGATCACGGTGCTGACCGTGGGCCCCGAGGACGCCAAGGACGCGCTGCGCAAGGCGCTTTCGATGGGCGCCGACAAGGCGATCCACGTCGAGGACGACGACCTGCACGGCACCGACATCATCGGTACGTCGCTGGTGCTGGCGAAGGCGATCGAGAAGGCCGGCTTCGACCTGGTCATCTCGGGCATGGCCTCCACCGACGGCACCGCCGGTGTGGTCCCCGCCCTGCTGGCCGAGCGTCTGGGCGTCCCGCAGGTCACGCTGCTGTCCGAGGTCTCCGTCGAGGGTGGCCCAACTGGCACGGTCAAGGGCCGCCGTGACGGCGACTCCGCCTCCGAGCAGCTGGAGGCTTCGCTGCCGGCGGTCGTGTCGGTCACCGACCAGTCGGGTGAGGCGCGTTATCCGTCCTTCAAGGGCATCATGGCCGCCAAGAAGAAGCCGGTGGAGTCCTGGGACCTGGAGGACCTGGAGATCGAGGCGGACGAGGTCGGTCTCGAGGGTGCTTGGACCAAGGTCGACTCCGCGTCCGAGCGCCCGGCGCGCACCGCCGGCACGATCGTCAAGGACGAGGGCGAGGGCGGCAAGCAGCTCGCCGAGTTCCTCGCGGGCCAGAAGTTCATCTAAAGGCCCCGTCGAGGCTCGCTGAACCCCCATTCGCTGACCGCCCCTCATCTTTCGTAAGCAGGAGAGAAGAAGTCCCATGGCTGAAGTTCTCGTCTACGTCGACCACGTGGACGGTGCCGTCCGCAAGCCCACCCTGGAGCTGCTGACGCTGGCCCGTCGCATCGGTGAGCCCGTTGCCGTCGCCCTCGGCTCCGGTGCCGAGGCCACCGCCGCCACGCTCGCCGAGCACGGCGCGGTGAAGGTCCTCACGCATGACGCCGCCGAGTACGCCGACTACCTGGTCGTTCCGAAGGTGGACGCTCTGCAGGCCGCCTACGAGGCCGTCTCCCCGGCCGCCGTGCTCGTCCCGTCCTCCGTCGAGGGCAAGGAGATCGCGGCCCGCCTCGCGGTCCGCATCGGCTCGGGCATCATCACCGACGCCGTCGACCTGGAGGCCGGCGACGAGGGTCCGGTGGCTACGCAGTCCGCGTTCGCCGCCTCCTTCTCCACCAAGTCCCGTGTCTCGAAGGGCACCCCGGTCATCACGGTCAAGCCGAACTCGGCTCCCGTGGAGGCTGCCCCGGCCGCCGGCGCCGTCGAGGCCCTCGCCGTGTCCTTCTCGGAGAAGGCCACCGGCACCAAGGTCACCGCTCGCACCCCGCGCGAGTCCACCGGCCGCCCCGAGCTGACCGAGGCCGCGATCGTGGTCTCCGGCGGCCGTGGAGTCAACGGCGCCGAGAACTTCTCCCTCATCGAGGCGCTCGCCGACTCCCTCGGTGCCGCCGTGGGCGCCTCGCGCGCCGCGGTCGACGCCGGCTGGTACCCGCACACCAACCAGGTGGGCCAGACCGGCAAGTCCGTGTCGCCGCAGCTGTACATCGCCTCCGGCATCTCCGGCGCGATCCAGCACCGCGCCGGTATGCAGACCTCGAAGACGATCGTGGCGATCAACAAGGACGCCGAGGCCCCGATCTTCGACCTGGTCGACTACGGCGTGGTCGGCGACCTCTTCGAGGTCGTCCCGCAGCTCACCGAGGAGATCAACACCCGCAAGGGCTGAGCGTCAGTGAAGTACGAGGCCCCTGTGACCGTCGCGGTCACAGGGGCCTCGGCGCATGCTCATCCCAGGGTCAGCGTGGCCTGCACGGGCAGATGGTCGCTCGGGAACTGACCGTTCAGGGCGAACGTGTTGATCGACGCGCGATGCGCGGTCACCCCGGGGGTGGCGAGGATCCAGTCGATGCGGTCGCCGTCCGGCGTCAGCGGCTGGTACCCGTGGAACGTGGCGTACAACGCGCTTCGCTCCGCCGCGGTGTCCCAGGTGTCGACGAGACCGGTGCCCAGCATCGTGTCGTAGACCGGGCTCTTGTGGGCCGCGACATTGAAGTCGCCGGTCACGATCAGCGGCAGGGAACGGTCGAGCCCCGAGGTCCGTTGACCGATCAGGGCGGCGGCACGCGCGCGTGCACTCTGACTCGAGTTGTCCAGATGCGTGTTGAGGAAGTAGAACTCCCGCCCGTTGTCGCCGAGGTCGCGGAAGCGCACCCAGGTGACCATGCGGATGGAGCCACCGCCCCAGGTGTTCGACCCGATCACGTCGGGGGTGTCCGAGAGCCAGAAGTGGTCGTACTCGACGGGTGCCAGTCGGCGGGTGTCGTACAAGATCGCCATGAACTCGTCCCGGCTGCCGCCCGCGCGGCCGGTGCCGACCCAGTCGTGGTGGGGGCCCAGGTCCGCCTCGATGTCGCGGATCTGCTGGTAGAGACCCTCCTGGGTGCCGATGACATGCGGCCGTTCCCGGCGCAGCAACGCTCGCATCGCGGGTCGGCGCACGGCCCAACTGTCGGGTTCCGTGGTGCTCGCGAAACGAAGGTTGAAGGTCATGACCTTCAGACGGGGATCGGGTGCCTCCTCCGCCGGGGCGGGAGGAGCCTGGGCGGGAGAAGCCGAAGCGGCAGAATCGGGCAGTGCTGTACTGGAGAGGGGCAGGGCGACCGCCGCGGCCAACGCGGCCTGCAGACCCAGGCGGCGCGTGACTCGTCTGATGTTCGGCACATGGGCTCCTTCGGTGGGGCTGCCGGGCGAGTCGTGGCTACGGGAGTGTGATACCACCGTGAGACATGGGCGTGAACATGCGGAAAGCCCGGAGTGGCCCCGTCAGGAAGTGGTGTTGACCACCCGGAAGATCCCCGGATAACTTCGTTCAACGGATTGTTGAATCCGTGGGACGGAAAACAGGAGGCTGTCGGATGGGTCAGGGCCAGCAGGAACAGGTGGCGACGAGCCTCGCGGGCGCCGTCAGCGAGGAGATCAGCGCCTCCCTCGCCCCGGTCGACGCCGAACTGGAGCGTCGTTATCCGGGAGACCCCGGCACCCGGCAGCCCGTCCACACCGTGTACGTCCCCGGTGATGTGTTCGCCGCCGACACCGTCCGCTCGTGGGGCGAGAGGGCTCTCGCGTCCCTCGACGAGCACGCCCCGGACGCCGCCTCCTTCGCCGCGGTCCTCGGCCTCGCCGACGACCTCGCCGAGCCGGTGTACGACCGCGTGCGGGCCAAGTTGGAGCGCGAGCCCATCGAGGACCTGCGGGTCGACTTCGAGGACGGCTACGGCCCGCGCCCGGACGCCGAGGAGGACGAGGCTGCGGCGCGCGCGGCCCGGCTGATCGCGGAGGCGTACGAGAACGGCACGGCAGCCCCGTACATGGGCATCCGCATGAAGTGCATGGAGGCCCCGGTGCGCGACCGAGGGATCCGCACCCTCGACATCTTCCTCACCGGCCTGATGGAGGCCGGCGGGCTGCCCGACGGGCTCGTCCTGACGCTGCCGAAGGTGACGTACGCCGAGCAAGTCACCGCGATGGTCCGGCTCCTGGAGGAGTTCGAGAAGGCGCGCGGTCTGGAGCCCGGCCGGATCGGCTTCGAGATCCAGATCGAGACCAGCCAGTCGATCCTGGCGACCGACGGCACCGCGACGGTCGCCCGCATGATCCAGGCCGCCGAGGGTCGCGCCACCGGTCTGCACTACGGCACCTTCGACTACAGCGCCTGCCTCGGGGTCAGTGCCGCCTACCAGGCCGGCGACCACCCTGCCGCCGATCACGCCAAGGCGATCATGCAGGTCGCGGCCGCGGGCACCGGCGTACGCGTCTCGGACGGCTCCACGAACGTTCTGCCGATCGGCCCGACCGAGAAGGTCCATGACGCCTGGCGGCTGCACTACGGCCTCACCCGTCGTGCCCTGGCCCGCGCCTACTACCAGGGCTGGGACATGCACCCCGGCCACATCCCGACCCGCTACGCGGCCGTCTTCGCCTTCTACCGCGAGGGCTTCGAGCAGGCCGCGGCCCGCCTCGCCCGCTATGCCAACCGCGCGGGCGGCGACGTGATGGACGAGCCCGCCACCGCCAAGGCCCTCAGCGGCTACCTGCTGCGCGGCCTGGACTGCGGCGCCCTCGACATCGCGGAGGTGGCACGGGTGACGGGTCTGACGCGGGCGGACCTGGAGAGTTTCGCGGTGCCGAGGCGGGGAGACCTGACGATCTCGGCAAAGTAGCGCGCCCCGCTTTCAAGGGCGTGGGGCTCTGACATCGTGCAGCTCCGCCGCGTGGCGCTACCGGCTACGAACAACCCGCACCGCGACGACGGACCCGTCTGACGGACCCGCCTATACGTACCCTTCCAGACCGGACGCGATGGTCAGCCCTTCCTCGGCCAACAGCCCGGTTCCCCGCACGCACAGCTCCGCATCGAAGCGGGCCCGGGCGCAGAACTCCTCCGGCGTGTTCCCGAACAGCTTCCGCAGGCGTGGTGAGCCGGCCAGGAGCGAGGTGAGCAGCGGGCGCTCGCCGGGGTGCGCGCGGGGGACCCCGGAGCCGTTGTGGAGGACCCCGCGACGGTTGACGTAGATGTAGGCGCCGGGCAGGAGTTCACCGGAGTCCAGCTCGATACGGATATCGGAGGAGGGAAGCCACGCCCGGTCGTACGCGCCGGTCGGCACCGGGACGCTCTCGCTCGCGTCGACCACCGCGAGCTGGGCCGCGTCGAGCCAGGTGAGGAACAACGCGCCGACCGCGCCCGGGGCGTGGAACGGCGACGCGGACACGTACCCCATCGGACTCACATGGGCCGAGACACCGACGCCGATGCCACGGACCCGCGCCAGCACCATCGGGATCGTGCCGGACACCTCGTACTCCGCCATCTTGTGCCGGAGTTGGGCGGGGCAGGCGTTGGAGCCGACCGCGAGGACCGGGACGCGGTCCTCGTACACCCGGCGGGTCAGCGGCAACAGGCGGTCCCCGGCGAGGAGTACGGACTCCGTGGGCCAGGCGCCCGGGTATCTCAGCGGGTGGTCGCGGGGTGCCACGGCGAGGCCGAGGGCTGCGAGGGTGCGGGGGTCCTGGACGACCACGGTTCAGTCCGCGGGCGGGAGTTCGCCCGAGCCGCGGGTGATCAGACGGGTCGGGAGTTCGATGCGCTCCGGCGTGACGAGGGCGCCGTCGAGCTGGCGGAAGAGGCGCTCGGCGGCGGTGCGGCCGAGGGTGGCGGCGTCCTGGGCGACGACGGTGACGCCGGGCTGGAGGAGGTCGGCGAGCTCGATGTCGTCGAAGCCGACGAGGGCGACCGGGCGGCTGCGCTCGGCGATCACACGGATCACCGTGACCGTCACACGGTTGTTGCCCGCGAAGATCGCGGTCACGGGGGAGGGGCCCGAGAGCATCGCCTCGGCCGCCCGGCGCACCCGCACGGGATCGGTGACACCCAGGGACATCCAGCCGTCCTCGACCGGTATGCCCGCGTCCTCCATCGCCGCGCGATAACCGCGCAGCCGCTCGGCGGCGGTGTGGATGCGGGGCATGTCGCCGATGAAGCCGATCCGGCGGTGACCGTGGGCGATCAGGTGGGCGACGCCGTCGCGGGCTCCGCCGAAACTGTCCGACAGGACGACGTCGGCGTCGATCTGCCCCGCCGGGCGGTCCACGAACACCGTGGCGACGCCCGCCTTTATCTCGGGCTCGAGGTAGCGGTGGTCGTCACCGGCCGGGATGATGACGAGCCCGTCCACGCGGCGCGCGCACAGGGCGAGGACGAGTTCCTGCTCGCGATCCGGGTCCTCGGCGCTGGAACCGTTGATGAGTAGCGCGCCGTGGGCGCGGGCCACTTCCTCGACCGCGCGGCTGAGGGGGCCGTAGAACGGGTCGGCGAGATCCTCCAGGACGAGGCCGATGCTCGCGGTGCGGCCCTTGCGCAGCACCCGCGCGCTGTCGTTGCGGCGGAAGCCCAGTGCGTCGATAGCCTCCTGGACCCGGCGCTCGGTGTCCGGGGTGACTCCGGGCTCGCCGTTGACCACACGCGAGACCGTCTTGAGACCGACACCGGCACGGGCCGCCACGTCCTTCATGGTCGGACGGTTGCCGTAGCGGGTCTCGGATCGGCGGGCGGTCTCGGCCACGATGCGCTGTCCTGTCCTGTCGTCCACGGTTCCGGTGGGCCACGGTTCCCGCGGTCCACGGTTCCTGTGGTCCACGGGGATGTGCCGGTCCATGGGGTTGTATGAGGATGTGGCGTCGAGCATAGAGCCTGGACAACGTTGTCAGATGCGAGGGACACTGTCCACCGCATTCTCCGGCCTGCGCCCCACCGCGAGACCGGTCTGCCCTTTTATCAAGGTTCACCGGGAGAACTGACACTCATGCACACCGACCTCGTGGCAGCGCTCGACATCGGCGGCACCAAGATCGCCGGAGCGCTGGTGGACGGCAGTGGCCGGATCCTGCTGCGCGCGCAGCGCGCGACGCCCGCGCAGGAGGACGGCGACACCGTCATGGGGGCCGTGGACGCCGTGATCGGCGAGTTGACCGGCTCCTCACTGTGGAGCAGGGCGGGGGCGGTCGGTATCGGCAGCGCGGGCCCCGTGGATGCCTCCGCGGGCACGGTGAGCCCCGTGAACGTGCCGGGTTGGCGTGACTACGCGCTGGTCGAGCGGGTCCGGGCGGCCACGGGCGGGCTGCCCGTCGAGCTGATCGGTGACGGCGTGGCCATCACGGCGGCCGAGCACTGGCAGGGCGCCGCCCGCGGCCACGACAACGCGCTGTGCATGGTGGTGTCGACCGGCGTAGGTGGCGGGCTCGTCCTGAACGGCCGGCTGCACGCGGGCCCCACCGGCAACGCGGGCCACATCGGGCACATCAGCGTGGACCTGGACGGCGACCTCTGCCCGTGCGGCTCCCGCGGCTGCGTCGAGCGCATCGCGAGCGGCCCGAACATCGCGCGGCGGGCCCTGGAGGCCGGATGGCGGCCCGGGCCGGACGGTGACACCTCGGCGGCCGCGGTGGCCGCCGCCGCACGCCAGGGCGACCCGGTGGCCGTGGCCTCCTTCGAACGCGCGGCGCGGGCGCTCGCGGCGGGCATCGCGGCGACCGCGACCCTTGTCGAGATCGACATCGCCGTCATCGGCGGGGGAGTGGGCAAGGCGGGGGACGTGCTCTTCGATCCCCTGCGCAAGGCGCTCGGTGACTACGCGACGCTGTCGTTCGTACGGCGGCTGACCGTGGCGCCCGCGCTGATGGGCACGGACGCCGGACTGGTCGGTGCGGCCGCGGCCGCGCTCACCCGGTGGGCGAACCCGACCGCGGCCGGGGTCTGACGCCGCCGACCGAGGGCGACCGAGCCCGGCATGGCGCCCGGTACACCTGGCCCGAGTCGGGGCCAGAACCGTGCCACAGACCCGGTTCCGCGGGCTGCCGGGCGTCGACGTGCTGGTGGCCGAGGTCCCACGCTGTCGCACGTCCGGCCCGGCGCCGACGAAGCCCCCCGCGCCGCCCCTGCTTGCCGTCTACGCCGCGCTGTGCCCGTACGAGGAGAGGGCGCAGAACGGCTGGTTCACCTTCTCGAAGGGGCAGTCCTTCAGGTTCTACCGCCGGGCCTACAGCGAATCGGGCATGGGCAGGTACGTCACTCGCAGCCGATGCCGTCCCCGTCGCGGTCGAGGTGGCGGCCGTAACCGGCGTCACCCACCTGTACGGGCGCGGCGCCCGCCGCGCGGGCGGCGGCGCAGTTCTCGTAGTAGACGGCGCTCCCGTCACTGCTGTCGTCGGTGTCGCCGCCGTCCGCGGCGGCGGGCTGGGCCGTGACGGTCTCCCGCACGGTCTCCGTCGTCCGTACCGTCACGGTGGCGGACGGCGCCACCGTGGCCGTCTCCGTCGCTGTCGTGGCGGCGGTGGTGGTGGCTGTGGCGGTGACGGTGGCCGTCGGGCGGGGCTTCGCCGCGACGGACTCGGTGGTGTTCCCGTCGCCGTTGCCGTTGCCGATACCGACGCCGGTGAACAGGGCTATGACGAGCGCGGGCACGACGTAGCGTTTGCGGGCCCAGCCCGGGGCGGTGCGGGTGGGCATGGTGGGTGGTGTGTTGTACGCGTTGGCCATCTCGTCCCCCTTGGGGTGTTTCGGGTGGGATGACGGTAGTGCCGCGGATGTGTCCGATGAGGAGGAGTCGGACTTGCGTGACCCACCCGTGACTCGTCGTCGGATTCGTAGTTGAACCGGGCATGAAGAAGCGAAGCATGCTCGCCGTTGCCTCCCTCGCCGCCGGGTTCGTCGTGGCGGCCATCACCCCGTCCCACTCGCTCGGCAGCGACGCCCTCGGCGACCGGAACGTCAACGACACGCTCAGCACCGTCGACCACACCACCAACAGCGACAGCCTGGCCGTGGACGAAGGCGCGCCGGGGCAGAACGGCTGAGGGGGAAGGTTCGTCTGCGCGGCGCCGGTGCCCCTGGGACAGGGGACCGGCGCCGCGTCGTCGGCTCCCTCATCAGGGCCTGGTTTCCGTGGCAGGGTGGAGCGGGCAAGCCTCAGGGGGCCAAGAGAAGAGGGGGAACCGTGATCGTCTGGATCAACGGTGCGTTCGGTGCGGGGAAGACCACCACCGCACGGGAACTGATCGAACTGATCCCGAACAGCACGCTCTTCGACCCCGAGGTCATCGGCGGCGGACTCACGAACCTGCTGCCGCCCAAACGCCTCGCCGAGGTCGGCGACTTCCAGGACCTGCCGATCTGGCGGCGCCTGGTGGTCGACACCGCAGCCGCCATGCTCGCGGAGCTGGGCGGCGTCCTCGTGATCCCCATGACCCTGCTGCGCCAGGAGTACCGCGACGAGATCTTCGGCGGCCTCGCCTCGCGCCGGATCGAGGTGCGCCATGTCCTCCTCGCCCCGGCGGAAACGATCCTGCGCGAACGCATAGCCGACCGTGAGATACCCGAGGACCTGCCCGACGGCGAGATACGCGTGCGCCAGTGGTCCTACGACCACATCGAGCCCTACCGCGCGGCGCTCGCCTCCTGGCTCACCACCGACGCCCACCCGGTCGACACGAGCGCGCTCACCCCGTACGACGCCGCGCTGCGCATCGCCGAAGCCGTGCGCAACGGTGACGTGCCCGTGTGCGACATCGTGCAGACCCCCGAACCCACCGCCGAGACCATTGCCGCCGGGGTACTCCTCTTCGACGAGCAGGACCGGGTTCTGCTCGTCGACCCGACGTACAAGGCCGGTTGGGAGTTCCCCGGAGGCGTCGTCGAACCCGGTGAGGCTCCCGCTCGCGCGGGCATGCGCGAGGTCGCCGAGGAGACCGGCATACGACTCGACGACGTACCCGGTCTGCTGGTCGTCGACTGGGAGCCGCCCGCACCGCCGGGCTACGGGGGTCTGCGCCTCCTCTTCGACGGCGGCCGACTCGACTCCGCCGAGGCCCGCCGACTACTGCTCCCCGGACCCGAACTGCGCGCCTGGCGCTTCGTCACCGAGCGGGAGGCGGCGGACTTGCTCCCACCGGTGCGCTACGAACGGCTGCGATGGGCGCTGCGGGCGCGGGAGCGTGGGGCGGCACTCTATCTGGAGGCGGGCATCCCGCTCGGCTGACCGCGTTCGGCGTACGGTGCGGGTGGTCGGCGCCCGTTTCGGCGTGCGGGCCGACCGTCGCCACCCGCGCCCGCCCACCGGGCCGGCGGGAAGACGGTCGCCCGTCACCGCACGGGGACGGGTGGGCTGCTCCGGCCGAGTCGGCGCAGTTCGTCGCCCGGGTACGGCGTCCGTCTGCTCTCCTGCTGGAGCCTGCGGTTGAAGTCCGCCATCACGGCGGCGAGGGGTGCGTGGCGGGTGAGGATCGCGGCGGCCGACCGGGGGACGCCAACGGGCCGCTCGCCCTCGGCGTATGCGCGCACGCATGCCTCCCGGTCCTCCCGCCCGTACCCATAGAGGGCGGTGACCAGCCAGTTCACCAGGTAGGTCACCGTGTAGGCCCGGTCGTAGTTCTCGTGGCGGTCGAAGAACTCACGTTCCTCCCGGGCCAGTTCGAAGCGGGAGGAGAGGGCGAGGCCGTAGTCGGCGAAGTAGAGGCGACGGCCGTCGGTGAGGATGTTCTCGAAGTGCGCGTCGAAGTGCAGGAGTCCGCGCGCGTTCATGAAGGAGACACCGGCCTCCAGTTCCCGCTCCACCAGGGAGAGCGCCCGGTCGTCGGCCGGTACCCGCGCGTGCAGCCAGTCGTGGAGATGGTGCGGGATGTACTCCAGAAACAGCGTGACGCTCGCCGAGGCGTGGCGCAGTGCCTCGATCCGGCGGCGCACCTGCGCGGAACCGCCCCAGTAGGCCACGGCCCGCTCCACATCCGCCAGTTCCTCGGGCAGGGGCTGCACCTCGTCCGGCAGCACCCGCCAGTGGTACATCAGGGGGAAGCCCCCGAACCGGTCGGCGAGCACCCAGTTCGTGGTCATCGTGTGCACAGCCAGCTCACGCCAGGCCCCGAAGTCCGGCCCGCCGATGCCGTACTGGCAGAAGGTCGGCAGGCCGAAGACGTTCGCCGTGGAGCGGACGTTCTCCGGCAGCCGCTCCGGAGCGGTGAGGGGCACCCGCTTCACGAAGACAGGGGATCCGGCGACCTCCATCAGCAGCGATCTGCCGCCGATGCCGGAACCGAGAGGCGTCGCGTCGGCGACGAGTTCCGCCAGCTCGCGATCGCCGCACAGGGCCAGCGAGGTGGAGACGTCGCCGTACGCCTCGACGCGCCGCACGTGGTCCGGGTCGGAGCTGTTCATCCAGCCAAGCTACGCCCTGTCGTGCCAGCACCTTCGACGCCCGCCGATCGCCGGATCGCCGTGGCCGAAACAGGCCACTTCCGCGTCGAACTCCGCGTGACCCTTGTGGAAGTGGGGCAGCGCGATGCGCCGTACATCGTGCGGGCGTCGCTCGGACGACGTACGGAGCATCGTGCTGATCTGGCGCGATCGGCGTCAACTCGTCGCCGTCGCACCACAGATGGGCCTGGCCCACGGGGAAACGCAGTAGCTGGCGCGAGCGCCCGCTGTTGCGGACAGAGCGCTCAGATCGCCGCGTATTTCTGCAGGAACAACGCCTCGGCGACCGAGAGTTGCTCCAGCTCCCGCGGCGAGACACTCTCGTTCACCGCGTGGATCTGCGCCTCCGGCTCGCTCAGGCCGATGAGCAGGATCTCCGCCTGTGGATACAGCGAGGCGAGGGTGTTGCACAGCGGGATGGAGCCGCCCTGGCCCGCGGCCTGCATCTCCTGGCCCGGGTAGGCGACCGCCATCGCTTCGGCCATCGCCGCGTACGCGGGACTGGAGGTGTCGGCGCTGAACGGCTGCCCCTGGCCGATCTGCTCGGTGCTCACCCGCGCGCCCCATGGCGTGTGCGCCTCCAGATGAGCCCGCAGCAGCTTGGTCGCCTCGCCCGCGTCCACGCCCGGCGGCACACGCAGGCTGACCAGCGCGCGGGCGCCCGCCTGCACGGACGGCGTCGCACCGACGACAGGCGGGCAGTCGATGCCGAGGACGGTGACGGCCGGACGCGCCCAGATACGGTCGGCAACCGTGCCGGAACCGATCAGCTCGACCCCGTCGAGCACCTTGGCGTCCTGGCGGAACGATTCCTCGTCGTACTGCACCCCGTCCCACGGCGCGCCGCCGGTCAGCCCGTCGACCGTCGTCGAACCGTCCTTGGCGCGCAGCGAGTCCAGTACGCGGATCAGCGCGCCCAGCGCGTCGGGCGCCGCGCCGCCGAACTGACCCGAGTGCAGATTGCCTTCCAGAGTGTCGATCTGGACGCGTACGAGGGTCATGCCGCGCAGGGTCGACGTGACGGTCGGCAGACCGAGCCGGAAGTTGCCGGCGTCGCCGATGACGATGGCGTCAGCGGTCAGCAGCTCCGGGTGCGCCTCGGCGTACCGCTCCAGACCACCCGTACCCTGCTCCTCCGAACCCTCGACGATCACCTTGACGCCCACCGGAACGCCGCCGTTCGCCTTCAGCGCGCGCAGCGCGAGCAGGTGCATGATGAAGCCGCCCTTGCAGTCGGCGCTGCCGCGTCCGTACCAGCGGCCGTCGCGCTCCGTCAGCTCGAACGGCGGGGTGGTCCAGGCCGCCTCGTCCAGTGGCGGCTGCACGTCGTAGTGCGCGTACAGGAGAACGGTCCTGGCGCCCTCGGGTCCGGGCAGGAAGCCGTACACCGACTGCGTGCCGTCCGGGGTGTCGAGCAGCGCCACGTCCTGGAAGCCCTCGGCACGCAGCGCGTCGGCGACCCAGTTCGCCGCGCCTTCGCTCTCGCTGCGGGGATACTGGTCGAAGTCCGCCACCGACGTGAAGGCCACCAGTTCGGTGAGCTCGGCCTTCGCCCTGGGCATGAGCGAGGCGACGGTCTCGGCGACCGAATTCGACGACATGGGCACGCTCCTTGTGGGTGCGACGTTGTACTTCTGTGTACAGATGATCGTGCGGTGCGTAGGTGCCTACTGCTGTGCAGGGCGCATACGCTGCCGATACTCCCACAGTGGCCTGCGGCGATGCCCGCCGTAGGATGCGGGAGATACGTGCGGCAGACGGCTGGACTGGGAGCAGTAGACCATCGTGAGCAGCGAGAACTCTTCGGCGGACGACGAACAGCGGGTGTGGGACGTCGTCGTGGTCGGCGCGGGGCCGGCGGGTGCCTCGGCCGCCTATGCGGCAGCGGTCGCGGGACGCAGCGTCCTGCTGCTGGAGAAGGCGGAGCTGCCCCGCTACAAGACGTGCGGCGGCGGCATCATCGGCCCCTCGCGCGACGCGCTGCCGCCCGGCTTCGAACTGCCGTTCAGGGACCGGGTGCACGCGGTCACGTTCTCGCTGGACGGCAGGTTCACCCGTACCCGGCGCTCCAAGCAGATGCTGTTCGGGCTGATCAACCGGCCCGAGTTCGACCAGCAGCTCGTCGAGCACGCGCAGAAGGCGGGCGCCGAGCTGCGTACGGGCGTCACGGTCTCCCGGGTCGAACAGCACGGTTCCGCTGTGCCGGACCGGCGCACCGTCGCCGTCGTCCTGCAGGGCGGTGAGGCCGTGCTGGCGCGGGCGGTCGTCGGCGCCGACGGAAGCGCCAGCCGGATAGGGGCACACGTCGGGGTGAAGCTCGACCAGGTCGATCTCGGCCTGGAGGCGGAGATCCCCGTGCCGGAGACCGTCGCCGAGGACTGGCGGGGGCGGGTTTTGCTCGACTGGGGTCCCATGCCGGGCAGTTACGGCTGGGTGTTCCCCAAGGGGGACACGCTCACCGTCGGTGTGATCTCCGCACGCGGTGAAGGCGCCGCCACCAAGCGGTACTTGGAGGACTTCATCGCCCGGCTCGGGCTCGCCGGTTTCGAGCCGAGCATCTCCTCGGGGCATCTGACGCGGTGCCGCGCCGACGACTCCCCGTTGTCACGGGGACGGGTGCTGGTGTGCGGGGACGCGGCGGGACTCCTTGAGCCCTGGACCCGAGAGGGCATCTCCTTCGCACTGCGCTCCGGCCGGCTCGCGGGGGAGTGGGCGGTGCGGATCGCCGAGGCGCACGACGCGGTGGACACACGGCGCCAGGCGCTCAACTACGCCTTCGCGATCAAGGCGGGGCTCGGCGTCGAGATGAGCGTCGGCAAAAGCCTGCTCGCCCTCTTCGAGCGCCGTCCGGGCATGCTCCACGCGGCCATCACCAGCTTCAGGCCCGCCTGGAAGGCGTTTGCGGGGATCACACGCGGTTCGACCACGCTGGGCGAGCTGGTGCGCTCCCGCCCGATCGCCGGGCGCGCCCTGGCAGCGCTCGACAAGGGAGCGGGGCCGACGGGCGGCAGCGATCGGCGAGCGGCGGCAGCGGTCGACGAGTGACGGCGATCGAGGAGTGACCGGGGCCGGAATGGACAGCCGGCCGGGGCGAGAAACGGCCGGGGGCGACAAGTGATCGGCACTTGACCGCCCTGCCGGAGGGCTGGGCTCAGCTCTTGACCGTGATCCGGAAGACCGGGTGGTCGGGGGCGATGCGCCGCAGCTCGTCGTGGGACGAGTCGGGGCCGACCCCCTTGAAGAAGACACCGACCTCGGCCTTCCAGCGCTTGAGGTAGGCGCGCAGCAGTGGGACCTTGTCGTCGTCGGCGATCTCGGTCGCGGTGAACACGTCCACGTTCTTGCCGAGGCGCAACTCACCGCCTCCGGCGGCCCGCATGTTGTGCGTCCACTGGACGTGGCCGCGCGGGGCGACCAGGTACTGCTGCCCGTCCACGGTGAGCAGATTGACCGGGGTGGTGCGCCACTCACCGCTCTTGCGGCCGCGGACGGCCAGGACCCGGGAGCCCCAGACGCTGAGGCCGCGGCCCGTCATCCACGCCACGGCGCGATTGAAGACGTTCACGGTGAACCAACCGGGCTTCTGGACGTGTGCGGACATGGTGACCCCCATTGATTGAGAGAGCGCCGTTTCCTTTTGTGAGCACCGCTCTCGGTTGAGAACAGTCTGCAGGAGATCGGTGATCCATGGCAAGAGCAGTGCTCTCGTTTCTGTGCGGTGCTCTCGCTTGCGTGCGGTGCTCTCGATTTGGAGCACTGTGTGCGCTGGGGTGCACCGCTCTAATTCCGGAGCGCCGCTCGACTTTCAGAGCACCGCTCCGCTTTGTGTGCACTGCTCCAAAAACATGGCACACTGCCCCGCATGACTACCGCACGAGGGGCACGTGCCCGAGCCAGGATCGAGGTCACCGCGGCCATCAAGGACGAGGCGCGCAGACAGCTCGCCGCCGAGGGCGCAGCCAAGCTCTCGCTGCGAGCCGTCGCCCGTGAGCTCGGCATGGTCTCCTCTGCGCTCTACCGCTACTTCCCCAGCCGTGACGACCTGCTGACCGCGCTCATCATCGACGCCTACGACTCTCTTGGCGAGAGCGCGGAGGCGGCACACGCCGAAGTCGCGGCCGCCGGGCCGCGTGAGCGCTGGACGTCGGTGTGTGTGGCGGCGCGTCACTGGGCGCTGGAGCACCCGCACGAGTACGCGCTCATCTACGGTTCGCCCGTGCCCGGGTATTCGGCACCGGACACGACCGTCCCGGCCGCGTCCCGCGTGGGGTTGCTCCTGATCGACATCGTGCGCGACGCGTATCGGGGCAAGGGCGTGGCCCGTACCCCGCTGCCCGCCGAACTGAAGGCCGAGGCGCAGCGGATGGCCGCCGACCTCGCCCCCGACCTGCCGCCCGAGGCGGTCGCGGCGCTGGTGGCCGCCTGGGCACAGCTCTACGGACTGATCGGCTTCGAGCTTTTCGGACAGTTCAACCGCGTCGTGGAGGATCGCGAGACCTTCTTCCGGCACGCGGCGGACCAACTCGCGCACGGCGTGGGCCTGGTGTTCCCCGAGCCCACCGCAACCTTGGGCAAGCGAAGCGGCACGGCTGGATCCTGAGGCCCTTGTCGTCCCTGACGATCTTGCCAAGGAGATCGCGCGGCGACTTGTCGTCAGCCCGCTCACGGCCAAGACCCACGTCGGTCGGACCATGGTGACGCTCGGCGCTCGTGATCGGGCCCAATTGGTGGTGCTGGCCTATGAGTCGGGGTTGGTGCGGCCGGGGTGGCTGGGCCGAGCCGCACTCTCGCGGCCGAATCGGACCAGTACGGTGACCACGCGCAGTGGGAAGAGAAGAGCTGCCAGGAAGAGACCCGACGCCAGCAGCACCTTGTCGACCGTCCCCGGCAGATCGAAGAGCAGGGCCGGCCCGTACACGGTGCCGAACACGACGGCCGCCGCGAACGCCGCGCTGAACAGCGCGTACCCGATCTCGACGGTCATCGCGTCCCGCTGCGCCTGTGTACGTGTCGTCGCCATCCGCCGAGTGTCATGGCTGCGCGCCCGGCGGGCAAGGAACTGCCCGCCGGGCGCGTCGAGTTGAAGCTTCGGATCAACAGGATCGGTCCGTATGTAAAGGATCGGGTTCGGATGAACAGGATCGGTTCGGATGAACCGGATCAGTCGCGGACCGCCACCCGCTCCTTCTCGGCCTCCCGCGCGGACTTGGTGACCACGATCGACTCCTGCGGGCGCCGCGTCCGCAGCCCCGGCAGCGTGATCAGCAGCCCGATGAGGGCGATGCCTGTCACCACGACCAGACCGGTCCGGTAGCTGTCGAGAACGGCCTGCGGCGAGGAGCCCGCGGAGGAATCCGCGGTCACGACCGCCGTCACGACAGCGAGGAAGAGGGCGCCGCCCACCTGGACCGAGGTGTTGAGCAGACCCGAGACCATGCCCTGCTCGTGGTCGTCGACGCCGTTCGTGGCCTGGATGTTGAGAGAGGGGAAGATCAGCGCGCAGGCCGCGCCGATCAGCAGCATCGTCGGCAGAATGACGGCCGCGTAGACCGGGTCGAGGTTGACGCGCAGGAACAGCGCGTAGCCGACGACCATCAGGGCGAAGCCCACCGCGATGAGCCGCGGGGTGCCGAAGCGGTCGACGACGGCCCCCACCTTGGTGGAGGACAGTGCGACCAGCGCCCCGGCGGGCAGGAAGGCCAGCGCGGTGTGCAGCGCCGACCAGCCGAGCAGCGACTGCATGTACAGCGTCACCAGGAACTGGAATCCGACGTACGAGCCGAAGAACGCCATGGCGCCGAGCTGGGCGCGGATCTGGCTGCCGGAGCGCAGTACCCCGAGCCGGATGAGCGGTCCCGCCGAGCGCCGCTCGACGCGGACGAAGACGGTGAGCAGGACGGCGACGGCGAGGAAGGACAGGAGCGTACGGGCGGAGGCCCAGCCGACCTCGGGAGCCTGTACGACGGTGAACACCAGCAACAGCATCGAGGCCGTGCCGAGGATGGCGCCCGGGATGTCGTAGCCGTTGTGGTCCTTCTCGCGTTCGCTGCGCGGGAGGAGCTTCAGGCCGGCGAACAGCGCGACGAGCGCGATGGGCGCGGGCAGCAGCATGGTCAGGCGCCAGCTGGCCTCGGTGAGAAGGCCGGACAGCACGAGGCCCATCGAGAAGCCGGTGGCCGCGCAGGTGGTGTAGATCGAGAGGGCGCGGTTGCGCAGGGGTCCCTCGGCGAAGGTCGTGGTGATGATGGACAGGCCCGCCGGTGCGGTGAACGCCGCGCTCAGGCCCTTGATGAAGCGGCTGGCGATCAGCAGCGGGCCCGAGTCGACGAGTCCGCCGAGCAGCGAGGCCAGTGCGAAGACTCCCAGGGCCACCAGGAAGACCTGGCGGCGGCCCAGCAGGTCGGCGGTGCGTCCGCCGAGGAGGAGCAGTCCGCCGTATCCCAGGATGTAGCCGCTGACGATCCATTGGAGCGTCGAGGTGGAGAGATCGAGTTCGGAGCCGATGGACGGCAGGGCGACGCCGACCATCGACACGTCCAGCGCGTCCAGGAACATCGCGGCGCAGAGCACCAGCAGGGTGCCCCACAGCCGTGGGGTCCAGCGTCCCTCGGACGCGGGGGTGGTGAGCGGAGAGGTCATGCGGAAGACAGTACATGCATACGCATTCAATGCAAGCGCATTTAATTCCGATGCAACAAAGTCGATTCTTTGCTACGGTGCGCCCATGGCGGCGAAGAAGGCCGAGCAAGTGCTCGTGAACCAGTGGCGCGACATCCTCGCGGTGCACGCGCGGACCCTGTGCGAGCTGGACCGCGCGTTGCATCGACATGGCCTGGGTGCCAGCGACTTCGAGGTGCTCGATGTGCTGGCCGAGGGCGTCGCGTCCGACGGCGGCTGCACCTACCGCGTTCAGGAGATCTCCGACCGCGTGCATCTCAGCCAGAGCGCCCTGTCCCGGCTGATCGCCCGTCTGGAGAAGGACGGTTTCGTGACGCGCGGTATGTGCGAGGAGGATCGCAGGGGTGTGCGCGTCTCCCTCACCCCGAAGGGGCGCGAACTGCACGGCGAGGTGCTGCCGGTGCAGCGGGCGGTGCTGACGCGCATGCTTTCGGCGGGCCCGGTCGACACCGACTGAACGGCTCGTCCGGCTGGACTGTGACTGACCGGGCTCGGCCCACCTCAGCTCCAGGTGACCCCGGACTTCTCCCGCCACAGCGCGGCGAGCGCGGCGTCACCGCTCATGCTCGGGAACGGCAGCCGGTTCCACAGCGCCAGGTAGAGCCGTGCGGCCGGCCCGGCCACCTCGCAGTCGGCGTCCCCGCTCGCATGCTCGCGCCGCTCGCTCACGGGTGGTTGCGCCGACAGTCGTACGGTCCACACCGCGTCCGCGTCCGTCGCCCGCACCCGCAGCACGCGGGGCGCCGCCGAACGGACCTGGCTCCTCGCCCGTCCGTGAAAGCCGCGCAGCAACTCGTCGATGCCGTCCACCGCGAAGCCGGTAGCGATGGTGCCCGGCGTTCTGCCGAGCGCCGACTGCGCGTCGACCCGGTGCACGGTCGTCTCGTGCGCCTGCCGCCGGGCCCAGAAGGCGAGCGGAGAGGGGGCGGGCAGGAAGCTCCAGCACGCCACGTCGGGCGGAGCGGAGGCGAGCGTGTCGACGAGGCGGCGATGGCCTTCCCGGAACCAGCCCAGGAGTTCAGCGCCGTCGAGTCCTGGCAGGCCGCCGTCCGGGTGGTAGACGGTGTACCCCTCGGCGACGAACGCCGCGGCCCACCGGTGCACCATGCCCGTGTGCCGCACCAGGTCCCGCACCTGCCAGTCCGGACAGGTCGCCACTTTGGCGCCGAACCCCGCCGCCTCGGCCGCCGCGGCCAGCGACCGTCCCTCCTCGTCCAGTGTTGCCACGAACTCAGGGATCTCCATGCGGCGAGTGTGCCGGATGAGGGTGTTCCGGCGTGCTGAAAAGTAACCAATGGGCGGTGGTATGCCGTCAGTCGGCCGCCACGCGGCGCGTCGTGAACCCGATGAGGGCGGCCAGCGCGGCCAGCGTCGCGACGCTGGTGAGGGCGGCGGGCAGGGAGAACCAGTCCGCCATGAACCCGATCGCGGGCGGTCCCAGGAGCATGCCGCCATAGCCGAGCGTGGACGCGATCGCGACACCGTTGGGGCCCGCGAGGGCTCCGGCCCGTTCGACGGCGACCGGGAAGATGTTGGCGAGCCCCAGCCCCGTGACCGCGAAGCCGAGCAGCGCCGCCCCTACCGAGGGAGCGAGGGCGCCGAGCAGCATGCCCGCTGCGGCCGTGGCGCCGCCCGCCACCAGAGTCGGGGTCCGCCCGAGCCTTTCGAGGAGCGTCGTCCCACCGGCGCGGCCGATCGTCATGGCGAGCGCGAAACAGGAGTAGCCGACGGCCGCGACACCCGGGTGGGCGTCCAGATCCTGCTCCAGGTGCAGGGCACCCCAGTCGGCGAGCGCGCCCTCGCCGTACGCGGTGCACAGGGCGATCAGGCCGAAGACCATGACCAGCCTGCGGGTGCGAGCGTCGAGGCGGACCGGGTCTTGGTCCTCCCGTGGCCTGCGCTCCGGTGGTGCCGGGGGTTCGTGGCGCAGCAGTGAGCGCCCTGCGACGGCGGTCACCAGCAGGGCGATCAAGGCGAGGCCGAGCAGATGACGGGTGGGGGACAGGGATCCCGCGACCAGCGCACCGAGCCCCGCTCCGGTCATGCCGCCGAGGCTGAAAGCGGCGTGGAAGCTCGGCATCACAGGCCGCCGCAGCGCGGCCACCAGATCGACGGCGGCGCTGTTCATGGCGACGTTGATACCGCCGTATGCCATGCCGAACACGAAGAGGACGGCGGTGAGTGCGGGTGCGGAGTGGGTGAGGGGAGGGAGGGCGACGCTGAGGGAGAGCAGGACGGCGCAGCCGACGATGACCGGATGGCTGCCGTAGCGGCGGCAGAAGCGTCCGGTGAGGGTCATGGTGATGACCGCTCCGGCAGAGACCCCGAGCAGCGCGAGCCCCAGCGCGCTCGCGGAGGCGTCGGTCTGGTGCTTGATGGCGGGGATGCGGACGACCCATCCGGCGAAGACAAAGCCGTCGAGCGCGAAGAAGACGGTGATGACTACCCGGAGTCGGGTGAGTGCGGTGTCGGGTGGGGCGATGCGTGTTCGGGCTTTGTTTATTAGCGGCACAAAGTCAGGCTAGATGGGCCTGAGGGGGAGGGCAAGGAAGTCGGTCGGGTTCGCGGGCCAGGACTTTTGCGTCTGTATGTGCCCGCGTGCGACGGGACCTTCAGTCGGGGTGCGTCGGCGAACTCAAGCCATGCCTCGGCGTAGTCGATGCGGGCCTGCTGCATCGCGGCTTCCCAGCGCAGTCTCTGCTGTCTGGCCGCTTCCAGGTCTGCCGGTCGCTTGCGTTCGGCGGCTTCTTCGCGGAGAGCCACTTCCTGTGCGATCTCTGTGAGTTGGTTTTCGATGAAGCTTCTCCTTGATCGCGGACACCTGGAGACTGGGATGTGTGAGCTCAGAGGAAGCAGTGCCAGGTGGGAAGCAAGTACACGAAGCGGTACTCGGAGGAGTTCAAGCGGGACGCGATCGCGCTGGTGGCGTCTGCGGGCCGGACGGTGACCGAGGTCGCCCGGGAACTGGGTATCAGCTCGGAGAGTCTGCGGGGCTCGGTGAGGAAGGCGAACGGCACCGGGCAGGCCGGCGCGGGGGCGTCGACGGCCGCCGGTAGCGGGCTGGACGCGGCCGAGCGGGAGGAACTCAAGCGGCTGCGTAAGCTCGCCGCCGACCAGGGCAAGACGATCGAGATCCTGAAAAAGGGTGTGCCACGAACACGGGAGTTCGCTATGGGTAGTTGAGCGACGGAACGTGATGCTGCACGAGTGATGAAGGTAGGCCCTTCGGAGCCGCCCTGCGGGGGGAGGCTACAAACCGCCACATGCTGCGGAAGTGGTGACGCGACCGTGGTGAGCGATGTGGAAAAGGCGTCCAAGAGGCGTCAGGTGGGGATCAGGAAGACGGAGCGCGAATCCCGTTCATGGGGCCGCTGTTGACGCGTCGTTAAGGATTAAGCGGCATCAAAACCGGGGGTTACTTTTTGCCCCGGGATGAGCCTGGCGGATACCCGATCTACTGGCCAGGTGGTGCCCGGCGTAGAGGCGACGTGATCCTGGTCTGCGGCGCTCGTGCGGAACGTGGGAAGGCACGGTTTGATGCTGCGGCAGCCCGATTGGATGACGCCGCGTAAGGGAGAACCTCAAGCGGGGAACCCGCGAGAGGCTGAGTACCGATGCAAGCCGTGTCGGCGGACCGGTTCGTAGTAGTGATGAAGCTCTTGCTCGGCGCGGTGAGGGTGGAGCGAAGGGGCCGGATTATCCGTGGTTCGTTTGTTTGGTCAACCGGGTTCTGCCCGGGAGGAGCTGCGTGAGCGAGCTGAAGTCGACAGGGAAGCCGTTTGATATCTCGAAAGGAGAGGTCTGGGAGGCGTATCTGAAGGTGAAGGCGAATCAGGGTGCTGCGGGGGTGGATGGCTGCACGATCGAGGAATTTGAGAAGGATCTGAGGGGGAACCTCTACAAGATCTGGAATCGTATGTCCTCGGGAAGTTACTTTCCGCCCCCGGTGAAAGGTGTAGGAATTCCCAAGTCGCATGGCGACGAGGTCCGTTTGCTCGGAGTTCCGACAGTTTCGGACAGGATCGCCCAGACGGTGGTGGCCAAGCATCTGGAGAAACGGGTGGAGCCATTGTTCCATGCGGACTCCTTCGGCTACCGTCCCGGACGGTCGGCACTGGACGCGGTGTCGGCGTGTCGGCAAAGGTGCTGGAAGAAGAAGTGGGCGATTGACCTTGATATCGCCAAGTTCTTCGACAGTGTCCGCTGGGATCTGGTCATGAAAGCGGTGGAATCCCATACTGACGCCGCTTGGGTAATTCTGTATGTGAAGCGGTGGCTTGCCGCTCCCGTACTGATGCCCAACGGCACCTTGCAGCAGAGAGACTGCGGAACCCCACAAGGCAATGCCACGTAGTTAGGAAACGGCGAGGATTTTGATGTTGGGCGGGTCAAGGTGGTGAGTGGTGGATTCGGTGGGTTGTTTCTTTCTGTAGGCGTGGACATGGACGCGTTTGACGGCTCGCGGGCTGGTGCGGTGGCGTCGGCGCGGGTTGGGCCTCTCGAGGATTTCTGCGCGGGCTAATTCAAGAGCTTTCACGAGACGATGAGGGGGAAAAGCCCGCCTGGTCAGTGATCTGACGGCGGATGACACGAAGTGATCTGATGAAGGACAGTCTGTCAGGGTCGACCTCGGCCTGGTCAGCCGCCTCGCACATCAGGTGCCGGACCGCATAATGTGTCAGCAACAGGGCCCAGATCTCCTGCTCGATCATGTCCGGAGACTTTGAGCGCAGAACACCGCCGCGGCCACGCTGGTGGGTCTTGATCTCGTCGAGGCTGGACTCGAATTCCCAGCGTTCGGCATAAGCAGCCGCAAGTTCAGCGGAACTGGCTTCATCCGGGTCCATGATCGTGGTGATCAGGCAGAAGATCTCTCCCTTGCCGTCACGGTTGGTCACTTCGTACTCGACAACCCGGACCGGGATGCCGGACGGTTCCTCGATGCGCGCCGAACCGCGGTGACGCTGAGTCGCGCGCCGGCCTCGCACCTTCGGGTCGAGCAGAAAAGACTCATACGACCCGTCCTTCAGCGGCCGGACCACCGGCAGATGAGGACCATCGGGCATCCGCCACAACAGATCCGCTCCCGTGGCGGCGGCCTCCTCCCACAGCCGGTACGCGTAAAACCCCCGGTCAGCGGTAACCAGCATGCCGGGCTCGAAATCAGCAACCAGGTCCCGGGCAAGAGTGCCTTCATCCGTCCGCCAGGGAGCCATCCGTGCGGCCACGATGGCATGCGTACCGCATTCGCCCAGCCCCACGATCTTCACCTGCGGAAACGGGGCAGGATTCCGTGTCCCGCCGGAACGCCCGAACTCCGCGTCATTCACAGGAGTATCAGGAACATCCAGCACAAAACCATCGATGGCCATCAGCCGCCACCGACCCAGCCACGCCCCCTGCGTACCCCGCTGGGCACACGGCAGCGCCACCCGCTCGAACAGCAGCTTCAACGGTTCTGGCCCCAGACGCCGACGTGCCTGGGAAATCGC